>CAUJET010000017.1 GCA_963169665.1 Actinomycetota bacterium
GGCGGGCTTTCAGGACGGCATCAGTTGTGCCGGATCGTTAGCCTGCAGGGGCACCCGGAGGGGTGCGAGAGCGGTTGAATCGGGCAGTCTCGAAAACTGTTGTGCCTTTCGGGGTACCGTGGGTTCGAATCCCACCCCCTCCGCCATGTCCACGTCCGCCGGCACCGACGGCGCCGCGTCCCGCGATGCGCACGGTGACGCAGCCGATGGCGCCCCGGGTGAGGTCGAGCCTGATGTGACGCCGATGGCGCGGGCGCTCGACGAGGCCCGCGCTGCGGAACGCCACGGCGACGTCCCGGTCGGGGCCGTCGTGGTGCGTGACGGCCTGGTGATCGCCGCCCGCCACAACGAACGCGAACTCACCGGCGATCCCACTGCGCACGCGGAGGTGCTGGCCCTGCGCGACGCCGCGGCACACGTGGGTCACTGGCGGCTGCACGAGTGCACGCTGTACGTCACGCTCGAGCCGTGCGCGATGTGTGCCGGCGCGATCGTCAACGCCCGTGTCGCCCGCGTCGTCTACGGCGCCACGGATCCCAAGGCGGGAGCGGTGCGCAGCCTGTACGAACTCGCCGACGATCCCCGGCTCAATCACCGGGCCGAGATCGTCGGCGGCGTGCTCGCCGACGAGTCGTCGTCGATGTTGAAGGCGTTCTTCGCAGCACGCCGCTGATCGGATCCCGATCGGGCCTGCGGGCCGGGTCAGGCCCGGGTCAGGCCCGGGTCAGGCCCGGGTCACGGCTTGCGCGACCCCATCAACCGGCGCAGTCCGCCCGTCGGCGGTGCCACGGGCTCCTCCGCGCGAGCGGGCTCCGAGCCCTCGCTCGCGGCGGGTGCGGCCTCGTCGGCGTCGGTCACGGTCGACGTCGGCATGGCCGGCGGGATGGACGGCAGGGGAGACGCGCTCGGCGCACGGTCGGGCAGGATCGGCACCACCGGTCGTGCCGCGGTGGGCGGCGGCGGCGGTGGCGGCGTGCTCGCGGTCGGGGCGGCGACGTCCCACAGGTCGGGGCTGGGGGTCAGCCCCGTCTCCGCGTCGGCCACCAGCGCGGCCTGCATCAGGATCGACGGGACCTCGTGGTCACCGCCGGGCCGGGTCGCCGCGGCGATCTCCGCGAGCGCGGCCTGGACCGCTGCGCGGATGTCGGCATCGGTCTCCTCGGGCACCTCGACGCCTGCGATCGTCATCGAGCCAGACGCGCGGTCGGCGTCGTGCTGCTGCAGCAGGTGCTGGAGGTCGAACTCGACCACCGGACCGTCCGACAGAGCCGACAGGGCCGACGACGCCGTCACGGTGGCCGGAGCCGGCGTGTCGACGTGCCAGTCCATGCGGTCGTCGATCGCCCACGTCTGCTCGGTGAGCGCTGGCGCGTCGACGGCTGGCTCGGACCGGTCGTGCTGGTCGGACTGTTCGACGATCGAAGGCGGTTCGAGCACCGGCTGCTCGAGCACCGGCTGCTCGAGAACCGGCAGCTGGGGGGCATCCGCCGACGGCAGGTGCTGGTCGAAGTGCTGGTCGAAGTGTTGGGCGAAGGTGGCGTCGAGCTGTGCGTTGAGCGAGCGTTCGAACGCGGCGAGGGCGTCCTCGGCCTCGACCGGTGCCTCGTGGTGGGACTCGTGATGGGTCTCGTCCGATTCGTCGATCGCAGGGGTGAACGGTGTCTCGACCGACCGATCGAGTGCGGCCTCGGTCCGGATCTCCGTGTTCGTGTCGGTGTCGGTGTCGGTGTCGGTCCGGACGGGGAGCTCGGCATCCGGCTGGATTCCGGGCTGGATTCCGGGCTGGTTCTCGGGCTGGATCTCCTGCTCCACGAGGTCGATCACCGCGACGGGCTCGGGCTCGAGGAGGAGATCGTCGAACACGGGCTGCTCACGGGTGGCGGCGGTCGACGGACCCTCGACGACCGCCTCGTGTTCCTGGATGTGCTCCTGGATGTGCTCCTGGTCGAGGTCCGCTGCGAGATCCGGTCCGGGAGCATGCTCGTCGACAGGGGCGTCGATCTCGTGGTTCGGCTCCTCTGATTCGAGGACGGCCGATTCGAGGACGGCCGATTCGATGAGGGCCGATTCGATGAGGGCACGGCTGGCCTCGTACTCGGCGACCAGCGCCTCGTCCTCGGCGGACGGAGTCAGATCGCTCGGCTCGGCGAACGGGACCGGCTCGTGCCGAGGCGCTGCCACGACGCTGGAGGGGGCCGACGCGGCCGCCGATGGGTCGACGTCGCCCGCGACCTGGGTGATCACGACGGTCGGACGCTTCTGCCACTTCACCACGCCGCTCGGATGGTGGCGGTAGCTGGCGATGGTGATCTCCTCGACGACGTGGTCGGCGATCTCGCCCACCACCTCCCCGGTCAGGATCTCCAACGCGAGTTCGACATGGTCGCGGTCCAGGTGGGGCACCCGGTCGAAGAGGCGGCCGAGATGGGTGAGCGCGCCGAGCTGGACCGAGCCGGCGGCCAGGTCGTCGGCGCTGAGCACACCCATGGCGAGCAGACGTTCGGCCAGGCCGGGATCGCCGTCACGCTCGGCGAAGTACAGCTCGCCGCCGTTGAACCAGGCGCGCACGGTGGGCGCACAGTGCAACGTGATCTCACCCGTGAAGTGGCGGGTGCCCGCCGCGTCGAGCACCGCCCAGACGGGTCGTGCGCCGGGCGCCTCGAGTTGGAGCAGCCGGCACGACGAACCCGGCACGGCGCAGCGGGGAAAGACCTCGTTCATCACTCCTTCATCGACCACCCAGGGGAGTGCCTTGACCCGAATCTGAGGCTTCCTGCCGGTTCTGCCCGGGTTGGGGCCTCGTCCGACCCCCCGTCGTGGCCAGTTGCGGACCCGTCGCGCCCCGACCGAGGCCGATCAGGGGTCCGTCGAGCATTCGGCCTGTCGCACCGTCGGTCGCGCCCGCTAACCTGCCGCCCCGGAAGGGTGCCGGAGTGGACGAACGGGACAGTCTCGAAAACTGTTGAGGTCTTCTGGGCCTCCGTGGGTTCGAATCCCACCCCTTCCGCCAGGAAGACGACGCCTCCCCCTCGGGGGAGGCGTCGTCGCTTTTCCGCAGGGATGCCCCGCCGCCCCGTGGGCCTGGTGCCACCTGATATGCAGCACGTATCGGAACGGAATCGCCGTCGCATCCGGCCGGCGCTCGCCGACGGGACCAAGGTCCTGATGACGCACGTGAACGGATCTGTGATCCTGTCGACATCGAGCCGGAACAGATCGGTGTGATAACTCACACCGATCATCATCGCTGGCTCCCAGCAGCCGAGCCCCGACCACCAGGAGCACCGTCATGGGCATCCCCGTCATCGATCTCTCGCCGTTCGCCACCGGTGAACCGCTCGCCACCTCGCCGTCACCGGAGGCGACGGCCACCGCCGCCCGCATCGATGAGCTGTGCCGCGAACTCGGCTTCTTGTGCGTCACCGGCCACGGCATGCGGCCGTCGACCAAGGCGAACCTGCTCGCCCAGATGCGTCGCTTCTTCGCCGAGCCGGTGGAGGAGAAGCTGACGATCTCCATCGCCGACTCCGACTGCCATCGCGGGTACATCGCGATCGGCGCGGAGAACCTCGAGGGCGCGCTCGGCGACGACGACTCGATCGGGTCCGTCATGGACGGCGACCTCAAGGAGACCATCGACTCCGGTCGCGAACAGGGGCCCGATCACCCGGAGGTGCTCGCCGGCACGCCCCTCCACGGGCCGAACCGGCTGCCCGACCTGCCCGGCTTCCGCGAGGCCTGGGCCACCTACTTCGACGAGGCGGTCGAAGCGGCGCTGCGCATGCAGCGCGGCCTCGCCATGGCGCTCGGCCTGCCGCCCGACTTCTTCGAGGCCACCGATGGCGAGACCATGTATCACCTGCGGATGATCCACTACCCGCCGGCCGATCGTGTGAGTGCGGAGCCCGGCCAGCTCGGATGCGGCACGCACACCGACTACGGCACGATCACCGTGCTCGGAGACGACGGCGTCGGCGGGCTGCAGGTGCGTCAGCGCTCCGGCGAGTGGATCGACGTGGAGGTGCCGCCCGAGCACCTGGTGATCAACCTCGGCGACCTGATGGCGATCTGGACCAACGACCGCTACGTGTCGAACCCCCACCGCGTGGTGAACCCGCCGCACGTCGATCGCTACTCGATCCCGCTGTTCGTCACGCCGTCGTTCCACCAGCTGATCGAGGTGCTGCCCACCTGCGTGGCCGAAGGCGAGACGCCCCGCCACGACCCGATGCTCGCCGGGCCCTACCTGATGAGCCGGTTCGACGGCACCCACAGCTACCGCAACCCGGAGCTCGAGGCCCACAACCAAGGACTTGCGACCTTGGGATGAGCGACGGCGTGGCCAGTCTCGGCGCGGTCGGGTCTACCGGCAGGTGAGACCGTCGGCGGGCACCGTGAGCTGCACGAGATAGCGGTCGACGGCGTCGACGACGCATTCGTTCGCCCCGTAGCCGGTGTGCTGCTCGGCCTCCACCACGACCAGCACGGCGTTCGCGAGCGTGTCGGCCATGCGCCGGGTGCCGTCGATCGGCGTCGCCGAGTCGCCGGTGGTGCCGACCACGACGATCGGGGCGGTCCCCGCACCGGTGATGTCGATACGCCCCTGGGCAGGAGCGGGGAAGGCGGCGCACGACGGCGCCGTGACGGTGGCGGGCACGACGCGAGGGGCGATCGCCCGCGCCTCGTCGAGGCGGGCCTGGGCGACGTCGATCGATTCGCGCTCGACGTCGTCCATGCACTGGATCACCTGGAACGCCTCGATCGTGTCGTCCCACGTGCCGTCCTCGGTGCGGCCGAAGTACTGGTCGTGCAGCGCGAGCAGCCCCTTCCCGTCGCCGCCGACGGCATCCGCCAGGGCCTGTCCGAGTTCTGGCCACAGGCGGGAGGTGTACAGCGCCTGGACCACGCCGTTGTTCATCACGCCGAGGTCGGTGGGCGGACGGCCCTCCTCGGTGGGCAGCGGCGACGCATCGACGGCCGTCGCCAGCCGGTCGAACGCGGCGGCCGAATCGCCGTCGGACACTGCCCCGAACGCACAGTCGTCGCCTGCTCCGTCGCACCAGGCGAAGAACGCCGACAGCGCCGCCTCGAACCCGGCCGCTTGCTGGAGCCCGGCCTCCTGTTGGCTGGCGACCGGATCGACGGCGCCGTCGAACACGGCGGCGCGCACCGTGGCGGGGTACAGCGTCGCCCACACGGCGCCGAGTTCGCTGCCGTAGCTGAACCCGAAGTAGCTGATCGTCTCCTCGCCGAGGGCGGCGCGCAGGCGGTCCATGTCGGCGGCCGAGTCGTTGGTGCCGACGTGCTCGAAGAAGTCGCCCGATCGCTCGATGCATCCCTGCTGGAACTCGTCGGCGATCTCGAGCACCGTCGCGCGCTCGGCCTCGTCGTCGGGGGAGATGTCGAACCCGGCGAAGAAGCGGTCGTAGTCGTCGACGCAGTCGACCGCCGGCACGGTGAGACCGGTGCCACGCGGGTCCCATCCCACGATGTCGAAGTGGGTGAGCAGCGTGGGGCTGAACAGCTGGTCGGCGAAGATCGCGAAGTCGGCGCCGGGCACGCCCGGACCGCCGGGGTTGATCAGCAGGCTGCCGACGCGCCGGTCGGGATCGGCGAGGTGGCGGGCGACGTACAGGTCGAACGTGCCGAGCGACGGGTCGTCGGGGTCGACGGGCACCTCGAGCGAGCCGGTCTGCACGCCGTCGTCGCCGAAGTCGGCCCACCCGAACTCGCTCGTGGTGTCGGGCCGGGCGACGGCGGAGACCGCGAGGCCGGGGTCGTCGTCGCCACCGCAGCCGGCGGCGAGCAGGCCGACGGCACCGACCAGCGTGACGGCGAGGAGCCGGTCGCGCGTGCGGGCCTTCGCTCGATCGGGGTGACGACGGGTGCGGGGCGACATCGCCGACGAGCCTACGGGCGACCCGGCAGGCAGCGCCGGGCGGCGGTGCCGCGCCCGTATCGTGACCCGATGCGAATGGGGCCACACAGTCTGATGCCGGGTGACGCGGCAGCCGTGAAGGGCAAGCGCCTGCAGCGCGCCGCGCTGCGACGGGCCTGGACCTTCGCCCGGCCGTACCGCACGATCATCGTCTGGTTCCTGGCCGCCATCCTCGCCGCCGCCCTGCTGGCGCTCGTGCCGCCGTTCGCCTTCCGGGCGATCATCGACGACGCCATCCCCGATGCCCAGGCGGGCGGGTCGCGCACCGCGATCGTCGTCCTGGCCGTCGTCGTGGTCGTCGCTGCGCTGGCCGACGCCGGCCTCGCCATCGTCCAGCGGTGGTGCAGCGCGCGCATCGGCGAGGGGCTCATCTACGACCTCCGGCTCGCGCTCTTCTCGAAGGTGCAGCGTCTGCCGGTCGCGTTCTTCACCCGCACCCAGACCGGCGCCCTCATCAGTCGGCTGAACAACGACGTCGTCGGCGCGCAGAACGCGGTCACGTCCACACTCGGCAGCGTCGTGAGCAACGTGGTCGTGCTGATCACGACACTCGCGGCGATGATCGCGCTCGAGTGGCGGCTCACCCTGCTCGCGTTGATCGTGCTGCCGCTGTTCATCGTGCCGGCCAAGCGTGTCGGCAAGCGCCTGCAGACCATCGCCCGCGAGCAGATGGGCGTGAACGCCGAGATGAACAGCCAGATGACCGAGCGGTTCAACGTGTCGGGCGCCCAGCTCGTCAAGCTGTTCGGGCGCAGCAACGACGAGGTCTCGCTGTTCGACAAGCGCGCCAAGCGGGTGCGCGACATCGGCATCACGTCGGCCATGTACGGCAGGGTGTTCTTCGTCGCGCTGGGCCTCGTCGGCGCGATCGGCGCCGCCGCGGTGTACGGCATCGGCGCCTTCTTCGTGGTCGACGGCACCATCACGAGCGGCACCCTGGTGGCCCTCGCCGCCCTCGTCACCCGCGTCTACCAGCCGCTCACGGGCCTCACGAACGCCCGCGTCGACCTCATGACAGCGATGGTGAGCTTCGAGCGGGTGTTCGAGGTGCTCGACGCCCCCGAGCCGATCACCGACCGGCCGGGTGCGGTCGACCTCGTCGCCCCCACCGGGCTCGTCGAACTCGACCACGTCCGCTTCCGCTATCCGGCTGCTGCCGATGTCACCGTCGCCTCGCTCGAGTCGCCGAGCGCGCTCGGCGGCGCCGACCCCGACCGCGACGTCCTGCTCGACGTGTCGCTCACGATCCGTCCGGGCGAGACGGTCGCCCTGGTCGGCTCGTCGGGTTCGGGCAAGACGAGCCTCGCGTCGCTCATCCCACGCCTCTACGACGTGAGCGGGGGCGCCGTGCGCATCGACGGCCACGACGTGCGCGACCTCACCCAGGAGTCGCTGCGCGCTGGGATCGGTGTCGTGAGTCAGGACCCGCACCTGTTCCACGACACGATCGGGGCCAACCTGCGCTATGCGAAGCCCGATGCAACCGTCGCCGAGCTCGACGAGGCCTGTCGGGGCGCCCGCATCGCCGACATGATCGCCGAGCTGCCCGACGGGTACGACACGGTGGTCGGCGAGCGGGGGTACCGCATGAGCGGTGGCGAGAAGCAGCGGCTGGCGATCGCCCGCCTCCTGCTCAAGAACCCGACGATCATGATCCTCGACGAGGCCACCAGCCATCTCGACAACGAGAACGAGGCACACGTGCAGGCCGCGCTCGAGCATGCGCTGCAGGGGCGCACGGCACTCGTCATCGCCCACCGGCTGTCGACGATCCGCGACGCCGACCGCATCGTGGTGCTCGACAACGGTCTCATCGCCGAGCAGGGCACCCACGAGGAGCTGCTCGCGCTGGGTGGCCTCTACGCCGGCCAGGTCTTCGCCGGCGACAACGCGCTCCTCGCCTGAGCGAGCCTGCCAGCCGCGCCAACAGGTGGCCGACCGACCCGCGTCAGCGAGGCCGGCCGAGCGACACGGGGAGGTGGTCGCGGCCGCGCAGGGTGAACCGGGCGCGGATCGTGGGCGTTCCCGCCAAGGCAAGATCGGGGAATCGAGTGAGCAGCGACGTGATCGCGACGTCACCCTCCACCCGCGCGAGCGATGCACCGAGGCAGTGATGGATCCCGCCACCGAACGAGACGTGCCGGTTCGCGTTGGGGCGGTGCAGGTCGAGTCGGTCGGGGTCGTCGAACACGGACGGGTCTCGGTTTGCCGCACCGAGCATCACGATCACCTGGTCTCCGGCCGGGATCGTGCGGTCGCCGAGCTGGATCGGTTCGACGGCCGTTCGCTGCACCATCTGCAGCGGCGAGTCGAAGCGAAGCAGTTCGTCGATCGCGGTGGCACCGAGTTCGGGGTGCTGGGCCCACGTCGCCATCTGGTCGGGATGCCCGAGCAGTGCCACCAGGCCGTTGCCGATCAGGTTCACGGTCGTCTCGTGTCCGGCGACGAGGAGCAGGACCACGAGGTCGATCAGCTCGTCGTCGGCGAGGTGGTCACTGCCGCTGCGCACGGCCAGCTCCGAGAGCAGGTCGTCTCCCGGTCGTGCTCGTCGATCGGCCAGGAGTTCGGCGGTGTAGGCCTGCAACTCGGCCATCGCGCCCGCGATCGCCAGTTCGTCGTCCGGTGTGCGCAGCACGCCGGGATCGACCGAGCGTGTCAGCGCCTCGGACCAGGTGCGGAACTGCAGGTGGTCGTCGGCGGGAACGCCCAGCAGCTCGCAGATCACGGTGATCGGCAATGGGTAGGCGAGCGCCTCGACCAGGTCGACTGCGTCGGCGCCGTCGGCCGCCCGAGCGGTGAGATCGTCGAGAATGGTGTCGGTGGTCGCCTGGATCGATGCGCGGAGCTGCTCGACCCGACGAGGGGTGAAGCCCTGGGCGACGAGGGCACGCAACCGGGTGTGATCGGGGGGATCCATGAACACCAGCAGCGGACGGGTGCTCATCGCCGCCTCGATTCGCGCCTCGGTGGTGGCCAGGCGCTGCATCACCGCGCTGTGTCGCTCGTCGCTGCTGGCGGCGGGGTGGCGCAGCAACGCCCAACAGTCGGCGTGGCCGAACGCGAGGTGCATCTCGAGCTCGCTCGACACGAACGGCCCGGCCTCGCGCATCCTGCGGTACAGGTCGTACGGGTCCGCACGGTGCTCGGGCGCGAATGCCTCGACGAAGAACGTCGAGACGATGTCCATCGGTTCGTTCGTGCTCATCGTGCTCCTGTCGGTTCATCGAGGCGGTGATCGTGCAACTCGATACGAATATGTATCGAGTACGGTCGCGTATGCTGTTGCGCATGTCAAGGCCGAACCCACGCACCCGGACGCGGCCCACTCGGGAGGAGACCCGCGATCGGCTGTTCACCGCAGCAGCCGCCGTGTTCGTGCGGTCGGGCATCGCCGGCGCCAGCATCGAGGACATCTGCCTCGAGGCCGGGCTCACCCGCGGCGCGTTCTATTCGAACTTCACCAACAAAGACGAACTCGTCCTGGCCATGGTGACCGAGCACGGCGAGCGCACCTTGGCCGAATTGGAGCGGATCATGGCGCTGGCCGAGACCCCCCAGCAGTATCTCGAACTGATGGAGTCCCCGGAGCGACGTCGCGACGGACCGTTCGGTCCGGATTCCGTGCTGTATCTCGAATTCCTGCTCCACGCGCTGCGCACCCCGGCCAACCGGCCGGCGATTGCCGCGATGCAACGCCGATGGCGGGAGCACGTCGCCACGGTCGTGCGTCGCGACGCCGAGCGCCTCGGGATCGAGCCGCCCATGCCCGCAGAGGAGGCTGCGGCCCTCATCCTGGCGCTCGACAACGGCTACCTGCTCGGCGAGCTCGTGGAGCCGGGGAGTTACGAACCCGGCACGTTGAGTCGCAACCTCCTGACGCTCCAACGACTCTGGGCCGCATCGACGCCAGTCGCTGCTGGTGACGGGCGGGATCCGCGAACCGTGTGACACCCCCTCGGCATCATGGACCGCATGGAACCCCTCGTCGTTCTCCTCGTCGCCGTGGCGGCGCTCGCGATCGGCTGGCTGCTCGCCCAGCGGGCAGCGGCGCGCCTGCCGCAGGTGCCGGTCGAGCCGCTCGCCCCGCTGGCCCCGCCGGTCGACGTCGCGGCCATCGTCGCCCAGGCGCGGGCCGAGGCCCGCGAGGAGGCCGCCCGCACTGCCGCCGAGCAGCAGGTCATGCTGCAGGCCTCGTTCAGCCAGGCCGTCGGCACCCTCCAGCAGCAGTCCCTCGCCGAGCGTGAGGCCGCGTTGGCTCAGCTCAGTACCATCGCCAAGGAGCATCTGGCGGGCCAGGTGGCCGCCGGCCAGGCCGATCTCAGCGCCAAGAAGGACGTGATCGGCACCACGCTCGACCAGATCAAGGGCGAGATGCGGTCCGAACTCGGACGCCTCGGCCAGATCGTGTCGGCGCTCAGCGAGCGCAGTGCCGAGCAGTTCGGCCAGGTCGACCAGTCGCTGCGCGCCCACGCCGAGATCGCCCAGCACCTCAGCACCACCACGCAGAGCCTGCGCGAGGCGCTGGCCAACTCCAAGACCCGCGGGCAATGGGGCGAGCGGATGGCCGAGGACGTCCTGCGCCTGGCCGGGTTCATCGAGAACGTCAACTACGTCAAGCAGACCGCGGTCGAGGGCGACGGCCGGGGCATGCCGGACTTCACGTTCTTCATGCCCAAGCACCACGTGCTCTACATGGACGTGAAGTTCCCGCTGGCGTCGTACCTCAAGTACCTCGACGCCGGCACCGACGCCGAGCGCCAGGCCCACCGCGACCAGTTCCTGCGCGACGTCCGCCTGCGGGTCAAGGAGCTCGCCAAGCGCGAGTACGCCAAGGTCAGCGAGTCGGCCACGGTCGACCAGGTGCTGCTGTTCCTGCCCAACGAGACCCTCAGCGCCTTCATCGTCGAGAACGACCCCACCATCGTCGACGACGCGATGAAGCAGGGCATCGTCCTGTGCTCGCCGGTCACCCTGCTCGCCTTCCTCGGCCTCATCCGCCAGGCCTTCGACAGCTTCATGATCGAGCAGACGAGCGACCAGATCCTCGGCCTGCTCGGCAAGTTCGGCGAGCAGTGGGGCAAGTACACCGACTCGCTCGAGACGGTGAAGAAGCGCTTCGACAGCGTCCAGCGCGAGTTCGACAACCTGCTCGGCACGCGCAAGCGCGCCCTCGAACGTCCGCTGCGCGAACTCGAGGGCATCCGTCGCGAGAAGGGGCTGCCGGTCGACGGCACCCTGTTCGAGCTACCGGTCAACGAGTACGACAACGTGCGCGAGCTCGGGGCCTGAGCGCGCCCCACTCGTCACCACAGCGCGCGTCCCGCCGATCCTCGGGCAGACTCTCGACGATGAGCCAGCCGTCGTTCGACTTCGATGACCTCGACGGCGTCGCCGACGACGGGGGTGAACCCACCTACACCGTCGGCGAGCTGGCCGACGCGATCAACGGCACCCTCCGCCGAGGCTTCGGCGACGGCATCTGGGTGCGCGGCGAGATCCAGGGCTGGAACGAGCGGGGTCCCCATGCCTACTTCCGCCTGGTCGAGGAGGGCGAGCAGGGCAAGGCGGTCGTCAACGTCCAGTTCTTCGCGCCGGCCCGGATGCGGCTCCGCCCGTTGCTCGCGAAGAACCGGCTGCGGCTCGCCGACGGGCTGAAGGTGCGCATCTTCGGCCACCTCGACTTCTTCGCCGGCTCGGGCCAGCTGGGACTGAAGATGAGCGGCATCGACCCGCGCTTCACGCTCGGCGACCTGGCGATGCAGCGCGACGAGGTGCTGCGCCGGCTCGTGTCGAGCGGCATGTACGACGAGAACCGGCGCCGTCGCCTGGTCGCCGCCCCGCTGCGTGTCGGCGTGGTCACCAGCCTCGACAGCGCGGCGTGGGCCGACTTCTCCCACGAGATCGAGCGCAGCGGCATCGGCTTCCAGCTCCGTGTGATCGACGTGCGCGTGCAGGGGGAGTGGGCGGTGTCGATGATCACCACGGCGCTGCGGTCCCTCGGTCGCCACGGCGATCTCGACGCGCTGGTGCTCATCCGCGGCGGCGGTGCCCGCAGCGAGCTCGCCACGTTCGACGACGAGCAGATCGCGCTCGCGATCGCCACGTCGCCCATCCCTGTGTTCACCGGGCTCGGGCACGAGATCGACCGGAGTATCGCCGACGAGGTCGCCCACACCGCGCTCAAGACCCCGACGGCGTGCGCTGCCGCGCTGGTCGAACGGGTGAGCGCGTTCGCCCAACGTACCGAGCTCGCCTGGGCGGCGATCGAGCGTCAGGTCGAGCGTGCCATCGGCGCCAACGAGGGACGGCTGCAGGAGCTGGCGCTCGGGATCCGCCATCGAACCCTGGGCGCGGTCGATCGCAGCGACGACCGGCTGCGTCAGCGCGTGCAGCGGCTGCGCGTGAACGTCGACCGAGTGACCGAACGGTCGTCGATGCGCCTCGACACGGCCGGTGCCGCCGTCCGCCGCGTGCCCGCCCGGCTCGACCCCGAGCTGCGCCATCTCGACGCCGTCGCCCAGCGCGTCCGCCTGCTCGACCCCGTCACCACGATGGCGCGCGGGTGGAGCATCACCCGCACCGCCGACGGCCGCCCGGTGCGCAGCGCCGACGAACTGACGCCCGGCACCGAGATCGTCACCACCTTCGCATCGGGCGCGGCGCGCAGCCGCGTCGAGGAGATCCACCCGTCATGACCCCCGCAGATTCCGCTCCCTCCACCGAGCCTTCCGACCGGCCCTCCCACCAGCCGGTCGCCACCGGCTATGCCGCAGCGCTCGCCGAGCTCGAGGAGATCCTCGGCCAGCTCGAGCGCACCGACGTCGACGTCGACGTGCTCGCCGCCCAGGTGCAGCGCGCGGCCCAGCTCATCACCTTCTGCCGCGATCGCATCGGCAACGCCCGTCTGCAGATCGAGCAGGTCGTCGCCACCCTCCCCGACGACTGATCTCCGCACGCGGATCCGGCCGGGCATCACCCGGTCGGGCAACGGGGCGCACGACCGCCCTGCCCCTACGGAGTCGGGCGGTCCGACGGATGACGAAACGTCGTGTGGCACACGCACGTGTCCGTTCGCACTGCAATCCATGTCTGCGCACAGCACCGCGACGGGAACACACCTAGCCTTGATGGCCGTGCAGCCCGCCCCCACACCGCCGTCGCTCGCGCTGCTCGCGCGCCGCATCGACGAACGGCTGCGCGTCCTGCTCGACGCCGAACTCGCCCGCTGGACCGCGTTCGATCCCGACCTCGCCGAACCGATCGGTGAGATCGGGCGGCTGGTCCTCGCCGGCGGCAAGCGCCTCCGGCCCGCGTTCACGCACTGGGGCTTCGTCGGCGCCGGTGGCGATCCCGACGACCAGCGCGTCGTCGATGCAGGCGCCGCGTTCGAGTTGATGCACGCCTTCGCCCTGTTCCACGACGACGTCATGGACGATGCGACGAGCCGCCGCGGCGCGCTCACCACGCACACCAAGTTCGCCCGTCACCACGAGGAAGGTCGGTGGGCCGGCGAGGCCCGCCGGTTCGGCGACGGTGTCGCGATCCTCGTGGGCGACCTCGCGTTCGTGTACGCGGATCAGCTCATGCTCGGCACCTCGCCGCAGGCGTGGGCGATCTGGAACGAGCTGCGGATCGAGCTCAACATCGGTCAGGTGCTCGACATCCTCGGTGGCGTGCGCAACGACCGGCGTCGGGACAAGGCCGAGCGGATCTGCCGCTACAAGAGCGGCAAGTACACGATCGAGCGGCCGCTGCACCTCGGCGCCGTCATGGCCGCCCCCGACCGGGCCGACGAGCTCCTGCCCGCGCTGAGTGCCTACGGGTTGCCGCTGGGTGATGCGTTCCAGATGCGCGACGACGTGATGGGCGCGTTCGGCGACGAGGACCTCACCGGCAAGCCGGTGGGTGGCGACCTGCGCGAGGGCAAGCCCACGCCGCTGCTCGCCCGAGCGGTGGAGGCGTCGTCCGCGGCACAGCGCGAGGTGCTCGACCTCGTCGGCCGCCCGGGCCTCACCGACGAACAGGTCGCAGCCATCCAGCAGGTGATCGTCGACACGGGTGCGTTGGCAGATCTCGAGCGCACCATCGACGCGCTCACCGACGAGGCGCTCGCCGCGATCGGACGCGCCTGCATCACCGACCACGCCCGCGACGAACTGGTCCAGCTCGCCCACTACGTGAGCTGGCGACACGTATGACCGGCCGGCGCTCGCTACGACCCGCTCGTCCCCTCGAGGTGGTCGTGGTGGGGGCGGGCCTCGGTGGGCTCTCGGCGGCGGCGCACCTGTCGAAGGCGGGGCACACCGTCACCATCGTCGAGCGTGAGAGCATCCCCGGCGGGCGCGCCGGCATGATCGTCGAGGACGGGTTCCGGCTCGACAACGGCCCGACCGTGCTCACCATGCCGAACCTGCTGGCCGACGCGTTCGAAGCGGCCGGCGCCGACATGGCCGACTTCATCACGATCGACAAGGTCGACCCGATGTACCGAGCCTGCTACGCCGACGGCAGCACCCTGTTCGTGCGCCACGGACGCGAGGCGATGACGCAGGAGATCCGCGAGTTCGCCAGCGGCAAGGAGGCCGAGGCCTTCGGTCGGTTCTGCGACTGGCTCGAACAGCTCTACCGCGTGGAGATGGCGCACTTCATCGACGCCAACTTCGACTCGCCGCTCGACCTGGTGAAGCCGTGGCGGGCGGGACTCGAGCTGGTGAAGCTCGGCGGGTTCGGCAAGCTCGGCAAGAAGGTCGCCTCGTTCTTCGACGACGAGCGCCTGCAGCGCATCTTCAGCTTCCAGTCGATGTACGCCGGGCTCGCGCCGTACGAGGCGCTGTCGCTGTACGCGGTCATCACCTACATGGACTCCGTCGAGGGCGTGTTCGTGCCCCGCGGCGGCATGCACGCGATGGCGACCGGGCTCGCGGCCGCGGTCGAGAAGGCCGGCGTCACCATCCGCTACGACTCGCCGGTCACCCGCATCCTCCGCGACGGCGACGGTGCGGTCACCGGCGTCGAACTGGGTGGTTCCCCCGGCGGCGCTCAGGGAGCGGAACGGATCGCCGCCGACGCCGTGGTGTGCAACCCCGACCTGCCCGTCGCCTATCGGACGCTGCTCGGCGGGGTCGAGGCGCCGCGGGTGGCCCGCCGAGGGAAGTACTCGCCCAGCTGCCTGCTCTGGGTCGCCGGTGTGCGGGGCCTGCCGCCGGCCGACGCCGCGCACCACAACATCCACTTCGGCCACGACTGGGACGGATCGTTCAAGGCGCTCATCCACGACGGGGTGCGGATGCCCGACCCGTCGATCCTCGTCACCCTCCACTCGCTCGACGACGCGACGCTCGCGCCGGAGGGCTGCAGCAGCATCTACGTGCTCGAGCCGACACCGAACCTCGACGGGAAGATCGACTGGGCGGCCGAGCGTGAACGGATCATGGGCTCGCTGCGCGCTCGCGTCGCCCAGCTCGGCTATCCGACCGACGTCGTCGTCGAGCGGGTGTACGACCCGCTCGACTGGGAGGCGCTCGGCATGGAGCGCGGCACGCCGTTCGCGTTGGCGCACACGTTCCTGCAGACCGGGCCCTTCCGACCGAACAATGTCGACCGGCGCGTGCCGGGACTGGTGTTCACCGGCTCGTCCACGCTGCCCGGTGTCGGCGTGCCGATGGTGCTGGTGTCGGGCAAGCTCGCCGCCCAACGCGTCGACGAGTACGCCCGGGAGCGGCGGTGAGCGGTCGGTACACCGCCGGACCCGCACGCGCCGCCGATGTGGCCGATGTCGCGGTCACGCTCGACGAGAGCTACGCGCGCTGCAAGGAGCTGAACAAGCGGTACGGCACCACGTACTACTGGAGCACGAAGGTGCTGCCGAGGGTGAAGCAGCATCACGTGTGGGCGCTCTACGCGTTCTGTCGCTACGCCGACGACATCGTGGACGACCTCGGTCCGGCGCCGGTCGACCAGCGCGCCGCCGCGCTGGCGGCCTTCGGCGATCGCTTCTTCGCGGACCTCGCGGTCGGCCGCTCCGACGAGCCGGTCTTGAAGGCGGTCGTGCACACGGTGAAGGCGTTCGACATCGACCCAGAGTGCTTCCGGCGATTCCTGCGGTCGATGACCATGGACCTCACCATCGCGTCGTACGACACCTGGGACGATCTGCTCGTCTACATGGACGGGTCGGCCGCAGTGATCGGCGAGATGATGCTGCCGATCCTCGAACCGCTCCGGCCCGACGCGCTGCAGCACGCCCGCGACCTCGGCAACGCGTTCCAGCTGACGAACTTCTTGCGCGACATCGCCGAGGACCTCGATCGTGGCCGTCAGTACGTGCCGCAGGACGATCTGCGCCGGTTCGGCGTCGACCTCACCGAGCGCCGCGTCACGCCCGGGTTCGTGGCGCTGATGCAGTTCGAGATCGAACGGTGCCGAGCGCTGTACGCCTCGGCCGACCTCGGTGCCGGCATGCTCCCGCCGCAGTCGGCGCGCTGCATCGGTGCGGCGCGAGAGCTCTACAGTCGCATCCTCGTGAAGATCGAGGAACAGCGCTACGACGTGTTCGCCGAGCGAGCGCGGGTGTCGACGGTCGAGAAGGCCGCGCTGGTCGCCAAGCTCCTCGTCCCGCGCCGGCGATGACCCGTCGGTCCACCGGTGCCGTCGGCGGTCCTGCCGGCGGCGGCGCACGGGCGACGAGGCTCGGCGCCGCGATCCCGGCCGCCATCACCCTCGCCGGGATGATCGCGACGCCGCTCGCCCGACGGGGCGGACCGGTGCGACGCACGCTCAGCACCGTCGTCGTGTCGGGCCTGTTCGCCACCACGAGTGCCGCAGCCGCCCGCCGCTGGGGTGCGCCGCGGGCAGCGATCGCCGCGACCGGTGTCGCCGCGGCCACGACGGCCGTCGAGCACCTCGGCACCACCTCGGGTCGGCCGTTCGGCGCCTACGGCTACACCAACGCGCTGCGACCGCAGGTGGCCGGGGTACCGGCGATCGTCCCGCTCGCCTGGTTCGCGATGGCCGTGCCGGCGCGCGAGACCGCGCACGCAGCGCTCGGTCACCGCTCCACACCCGCCCGTCGCATCGCGCTCGGCGCCGTGGCATTGACGGCGTGGGACCTGTTCCTCGATCCGCAGATGGTGGGCGAGGGCTACTGGCGGTGGGTCCGTGCGGGCAGGTACCGCGGCATCCCGGTGACGAACTACCTCGGCTGGCTCGCGACGAGCACCGCGGTGATGGCGGCGCTCGAGGTGGCGCTGCCCACGGACGGGGAGGCCGACCGCACGCTGGTCGCCGAGTACGGCGTGATGGCCGGCATGGAGACGCTCGGGTTCGCAGCGTTCTTCAAGGACCGTGTGGTGGCCGCCGTCGGAGGGACGGCGATGGTGCCGATCGCCGCCGCTGCGGCTCGTTCGCTGTGGCGGTCGAGGCACTGGCGCGTCGTCGGCGACGTGCGCGTCGTGCGCCACACCCGTGGAGCCGGCCGTGGGTGAGCGGGCTCGCGACGTCGTCGTGGTCGGCGGCGGGGTCGGCGGCCTTGCCGTGGCCATCCGGCTGCGCGCCCGCGGACACCGGGTCACGGTGTACGAACGCAACGAGGTGCCCGGCGGCAAGCTGGCGGTGCTCGAACGCGACGGCTTCACCTTCGACGTCGGGCCGTCGCTCGTCACCCTGCCCCGTGTCTACGACGAGCTGTTCCGCGTGGCCGGCACGACGCTCGCCGACGAGGTCGACCTCGTCCGGCTCGACCCCCAGTTCCGCTACTGGTGGCGCAGCGGTCGGCACGTGGAGGTGCGCGACGACGGCTGCGACGAAATCGGTTACCGCGAGTTCGTGGCGCGCGGCCGCACGATCTGGGACGTCAGTGAGCGCACGTTCTTCGCCGGCCCGATGAGCGGGCCGTGGTCGCTCGCCAAGAGGTTGCGCCGCGTGCGCGACCTCACCGACATCGACCCGTTGCGCACCCTGCACGCATCCGCGTGCGATGTGTTCGGCGACGACGCCGAGATGGTGCAGTGGGCCGGCCGGTACGCCACCTACAGCGGCTCGTCGCCGTTCCGTGCGCCGGCCACGCTCGGCTGCATCGCCCATCTCGAGCACCAGGAGGGGTGCTGGTACCCGATGGGTGGCCTGGGCGCGCTGCGCGACGCGTTCGTGCGGGTGGCCGAACGTGCCGGCGTGCGCATCGAGTGCGGTGCAGAGGTGCGCAGCATCACGGCGACCACCGGTCGCGGCAGTGCGCGCCGGGTGAACGGCGTGGTGTTCGCCGACGGATCGGCCGTGGCCGCCGACGCCGTCGTCGCGAACGCGGACGCGACCCACCTCTACCGCGACCTGTTGCCCGACCGTCGTGCGCTCGCCCGGGTGCAGCGCGCCGACGCGTCCACCAGCGGGTTCGTGATCTGCGCCGGCGTCCGCGGCACCACGCCCGAGATCGCCCACCACGACATCTGGTTCAGCGACGACTCGCGACACGAGTTCGACCAGATCGCCGACGGTCGGTTCCCGGACGACCCGACGATCTACGCCTGCGTCAGTTCGGTGACCGATCCGAGCCAAGCACCGGAGGGTCACGAGAACTGGTTCCTCCTCGTCAACGTCGCGGCGGGCGCCCAGCTCGATCGGGCGGCGTGCACGGCGCTGGTGCTCGACCGCCTGGCGAGCCACGGCGTCGACCTCCGCGACCGCCTCCTGTTCACCGAGACGATCACACCCACGGACCTCGAGGCGAGATATCGCTCGCTGGGCGGCGCGATCTACGGCACCTCGTCCGACGGCCGCCGCGCCGCGTTCGTGCGACCGCGCAATCTCGGCTCACACGAGGGGCTGTTCCTCGTCGGGGGCAGCAGCCACCCGGGCGGGGGTCTCCCGCTCGTCACCATGAGCGCCCGTATCGTGGACGAGATGATCGAGCACGGGTGGCGCTGAGACCCGGTGGCACGGCTGGTGGAGTGGCTCCAGAGGCTGGTGACGGGGCGACGGTGGCTGCCGTCCCTGCCGCGTGTGACGAATCCGGAGACGCTGCTGCGCGTCGTCGCCGCCGGTCTCGCGCTCGTGCGCATCGTGCGGGCCGCCCGCCGTCGCCCGCCGTTGCGGGCCGACGACGTGAGTGCCGTCGACGGCCTGGCCGGTGCCGGGGTGGGACTGCCGACGATCAGCGTGGTGGTGCCGGCGCGTGACGAGGCCGAACGCCTCGGGCCGCTGCTCGAGGCGTTGCGCGACGCACCCTGGGTGAGCGAGGTGGTGGTCGTCGACGACCAGAGCACCGACGACACCGCTGCGATCGCGGTCGCAGCCGGCGCCGAAGTGGTGCCCGGCACCGCGCTGCCCCACGGATGGGCCGGCAAGGCATGGGCCGTCCAGCAGGGCGTGCGCGCGGCGCGGGGCGAATGGGTCGTGGCACTCGACGCAGACACACGACCAGACCCCGCCCTGCCCGGTGCTCTGGTGAACCGCGCGCTCGCCGATGGCCTGCAGTTCGTCACCGTCGGCGGCAGCTTCGAGTGTCCGACGCCCGGTGCCGCCTGGCTGCACCCGGCGTTGCTCACCACGCTCGTCTACCGGTTCGGCCCGCCCGGCGCGCTCGGTCGGGTCGCACCGCACCGCCAGATGGCGAACGGGCAGTGCATGGCGTTCCCGCGCGTACCGTTCCTGCGGGCCGGCGGCATGCAGCCGGTGGCGGGCGAGGTGGTCGAGGACGTCGCGCTGGCTCGCCATCTGGCTTCACGGGGCTGGCAGGTGACCATGCTCGACGGCGCCGAACTGCTGCTCACCGAGATGTACCCCGACGGACCGAGCACGTTCCGGGGATGGGCACGCTCGTTGGCGCTCCCCGGGGTGGAGCCCTGGTACCGGCAACTCATCGACCTCGCCGTCGTGGTGGTGGCCCAGGCGCTGCCGCTGCCGCGGCTGCTCGCCCGGCGTGCCGATGCCCTCGACGTCGTGCTGCTCGCGGTCCGTGCCGGCACGCTCGTCGGCACTCGGACGGCGTATCGCCGGCGGACGGCCGCCTACTGGTGCTCGCCGGCAGCCGACCTCGTCGCGGTCGCTGCGCTCGTGCGCGGCATCGTCGACCCGCGTCAACCCTGGCGCGGTCGCAGCTACCGCTGACGGTCGGGCGGTGGAACGCCCGCGACCCGCCGCTCGGCGAGCGCGGCCGTCGCGAAGCGCAGACCGATCAGGCTCATCAGGCATCCGGTCGCCGCGGTCCGGTATGGGCCGTCGACCACGAGCTGCACCACCGGGAAGGAGGCCACGCCGGCCCGGGCTCCCCACGCGAAGCCACGCGCCGCGGTGACCGCCAGGAGCACGGCGATGCTGATCGCCGCCGTCAGCGGTGACAGCACGACCGCCGCCCCGACGAAGGTGAGCACACTGCGCCCGCCCCGGAAGCCGGCGAACACCGGCCACGCGTGGCCGACCATCGCAGCGAAGCCGCAGGCGTAGGCGAGCCACCAGTGCCCGTCGCCCGGCGTCACGGCATCGACAGCGAGACCGACCAGTGCGGCGACGGCACCCTTGGCGACGTCGCCGGCGAACACCGGGAGCGCGACACGCCGACCGAGCTGCTCCTTCGCGTTCCAGTAGCCGGGGTTGCGGTCGCCCACGCGACGCAGGTCGACACCCGCCCGCCGGCGGGCGACGCGGCCCGCGACCGGGATCGAGCCGAGCAGATAGCCAGCCACGATCGCCCCGGCCCCCGCGAGGATCTGCGGCGCGTCGGCGCTCATGCGCGTCGACCGCTCGCCGCCACGGGCGACCACGGTGACCCGGCGCGATCGTGGGTTCCTGGGCGCGACCGGTGCATGCCTGACATGCTGGCAGGCGTGCAACCAGTGGAACAGGGCGTCGGGTCGTTCCACCTGATCCGCGCCGGCAGCGCCGTGCGCTCGCTCGCCCGGCTCGGTCTCGATCGCCGTCTGCTCCGCTCCGTGCCGGGGCTGCGGTTCTGGCGACTGCTCGGCACGGGTGCCCGCAGCAGCACCGGTCCCGGTGCCGACCTCGGCCGCTCGGCGCTGTTCGCGATCTGGGACGACGAGGCATCGCTCGAGGCCTTCCACGTGCGCATGGCGGCGCGCTGGGCCCAGGCCGACGAGGCGTGGCACGTGCGGCTGCGCGCCGCAGGAGGACACGGTGCCTGGCGCGGTGTCCCCGTGGTGCAGGCGTTGCTGCCGGCGACGCGCACCGACGGGCCGGTCGCGATCATCACCCGTGCCGACGTGCGGCCCCGGTCGTGGCGGGCGTTCCGCGGTGCCGGTCGTCCGGTGAGCGACGGGCTCCAGCAGGCCGACGGGTTGCTGGCGGTGGTGGGCATCGGCGAGGCGCCGGTCGGTCGCCTGGGCACGTTCAGCCTGTGGCGCGATCTCGGCGCCGCGAGGGCATGGGCCACCGGGCTGCCCGAGCATCGTGAGGTCGTGCGCCGCACCCGCACCGAGCGGTGGTACGGCGAGGAGCTGTTCGCCAGGTTCGAGCCCTACGCGTCGGCCGGGTCGTGGGACGGCGTCGACCCGTTGCGGCCGCGTCCGCCGCGCACGGGCAGCGGCGCCAACATGCCATAGGGAGCGCCGTTGCGATCGTGGTGCCGACGATGGGCGACGGCCAACCGCTCGAACACGGGCAGGGTTCGGTCGCCGAACAGCGGAAGTCGACGGTGGATGTACACGTCGTGGACGAGCGCATAGGCGGCGCCGTAGGCAGTGATCCCGATGCCGATCGGCACGAGCGAGTCGAAGCCGGACACGTTGAAACCCACGGCGAAGCCGATCATCACCACGGCGGCGAACATGACGGGAAACGCGTCGTTGGCCTCCCAGCGCCGAGGTGATTCGCCCGGCCGGACCCGGCGGTGGTGGCTGCGGTGCAGTGCGATGCCGGCGCCGTGCATGACGAGCCGGTGGGCGAGCGCGGTGAACGGCTCCATCAGCACGAAGGCGCAGAGGGCGATCGTCACGGTGCGCACGTCGACGAGCCTACCGACGCCCTGGGACAGAGGTCCTGCGGGACCCGGGTCAGACGGCGGCGAAGGTGGCGAGCGCTTCGTCGACGGTGGCGTTCAGGACACCCACCTCCTCGGCGACCGCGGCGAGCCACGGCGGGCGCACCTTCGCGGCGACGGCGATCGGCTCGTCGAGACCCGAGTCGAGCGCGAGGCGCACGAACAGGGTGGCGTAGTCGGGCGGACGCAGGTCGCGCGACAGCTCGAACAGCGCGTACGGATCGGGCGGCAGTTCGCGCGGTGGCAGCGCGACGAAGCTCTGCGACGTGGGACCGATCGCGCCGCCGGCGAGGCCTGGGCCGTCGCACAGCACCGCGCCGCGCACGTCGGCGGCGCGGGCGCCGGCGAGCATGAGGGCGACGTAGGCGCCGAGGCCGCGCCCGACCACGGTGATCGGGCCGTGCTCGGCCAACGCGGCGAGGGCAGCATCGGCGTCGGCCAGCATGATCTCCGCGCTGTACCCGCCGCCGGCCGGCACCGTCGACCTGCCGTGGCCGGTGAAGTCGAGGGCGCGCACCGGCCCCGGCCACGCCGCCGCCCACGCAGGCACGACGACGGGCGATGCCTCACCCAGACCGTGCAACAGCAGCAGCGCTCGCCCGGTGCCCTCGCTCAGGTGGTGCAGGGCGAGCTGCACACGGTTGTGGGTGAGCATCGTGACGTCGCTCATGCCGCACCCCGGTTCGCGCCGCTCGCGCCGCTCGCTTCGAGGAAGTCGAGCACCATCCCGGCGACCACGTCGGGTTGTTCGATGTGCACGAAGTGGCCGACGTCCTCCAGCACCTCGCACCTGCCACCGAGCGGGAGGTACGGGTACACGTGGTGAGGGAGCGTGCCCCAGCCCATCTCCTCCTGCTCGCGACCGAGGATGCCGAGGAACGGCATCGGCAGGCCGGGCAGGCGGGTGATGGTCCACTCCGGACGCCACGGTCCGAACCCGCCGAAGCGCATCGACGGATCGATCTTCCAGCGCCAGCCGTCCTCGGACTCGAATGCGCCCACCGTGACGAGGTGGCACAACCACTCGAAGGGCAGGCGAGGGTTCATGCGGCCGCGCCGGCGGGCGAGCTCCTCGAGCGTGCCGGGCTTGCGTTGCGAGGTGGCGGTGGAGCGCCGGTGGTCGAGCCAACCGGTGATCTCGCCGGCGGCCATGCGGGTGCGCTCGTGCTCGCTCACGTCGGGGATGCGCCGCTTGTACGGGATGCCGTCGAGGTTCACCAGGTGCGAGAAGCGGAACGGCTGGGCGTCGGCGAGCTGGATCATCAGCGACCCACCCTTGGAGTGGCCGATCACCGGGGCCGGGTATTGGGTGATCGAGTCCATGACGGCCATCGCGTCGCGGAGGTCGCCGTCCCAGGAGTAGAGCGCCGCGTGTTCGCTGTCGCCGTGGCCGCGCTGGTCCCAGGACACCACGCGCCAACCGGCGGCGGCGAGCTTGGGGGCGAACACGTCGTACGTGCGGGCGAAGTCGAAGCCGCCATGCACGAGGAACAGTGGGTCGGCCTGCTCGGAGCCCCACTCGTGGACCGCGATCCCGATGCCGCCGGCGTCGAGGAGATACTCGCGGTCGGGGCTGACCGCACCGGGGAAGACGCTCGGTGTCGCACCGGGTGTCGCACCGGGTGTGGCATCAGGTGGCGCGGCGGCACTCGGGGGCGGTGTCGGTTCGTCCATCGGGGCGAGGTTACGGCCGCGGCGCCGCTGTCCCGTCACCCGATTCCGCAAGTAGTCTCCGCCGCCATGGAACGCCGGGGGTTCGCGACCCGCACTGCAGTGCATCGGGTAGCCGTCACGGCCGTCGTCGCCGTCACGGCAGGCGCAGTGCTGCTCGGCGCGTGCGGCGGCGGTGCCGAGAGCGGCGAGGGCACCCTGCCCCCCATCGCCAGCACCACCACGACGACCATCCCGGTCACCACCACCACCGAGTACGTGCCGATCGTCCACGAGATCCAGGCCGGCGATGTGCTGGCCAACATCGCGGCCCAGTACGGCGTCGACTACGACGAGCTGATCGCGCTGAACGGCATCGTCGACCCCGATCACATCGAGCTGGGCGACGTGTTGCAGATCCCGCCGCCCACCACGACGACCACCACGACGACCACGACGACGACGACCGAGCCGCCGGCCACCAGCTCGACCGCAGCGCCCTGACCGGGCCTGCCGTCGCAGCCCGGCTCCGGGACCCTCGGCGACGCCGGCACCCGCTGTGACCTGCGTCGCAACCTCGGCGCGGGGGGTTCCGGGACCTTGTGCCCGGGACTCGGACAGGCCCCGGGCGTAGGCTCTCGGGCATGAGCTTCTGGCCCACCACCGAACACTGGAGCGTCGCGATCCCTCGCGAGTCGGACCACTACCGGATGCCGATCCTCGCCGAGACGGGCTTCGTGGCGATGTCGCCGCTGCCGTTCGAGATCTCCCCCGAGGAGTGGGAGCAGCTCGAGTACATGGACTGGAAGAGCGGTGGCGACACCAACTTCGCCCCGATCGCCTCCGCCGACGGCCAGCTCGACTGCCGCGGGTTCTGGGACAAGGGCAAGTGCGACAAGGACGCGTTGTGGACCCCCAACGCCGACAAGGCACCGTCGTTGCGCGACTACGTCGCCGGCGTCGGGGCCAACTTCGGTCGCGTCCGCATCATCAAGCTCGAGCCGCAGGACCACGAGACGGCGCTGCGCTCCATCCACCGCGACGACAACAACCGGTTCAACCCGGAGGGCACCGGCTGGGTGGTGCGCAACTGGATCGAGCTCACCGACGACCCCGACAGCTACATGCTGCTCATGGACTCGCTGCCCGACGGCACCCCCGACCCGGCGACGGAGATGCGAGTGCCGTTGCCGCAGTGGTCGCGCTTCACCGTCGACACGCAGCGGCTGTGGCACGTCGTGGTGCACAACCACGACCACCCGCGCTACGCCCTGATCACCAGCTTCGAGAGCGGCCCCGTGCTCGAGGGTTGGATCGAGAGCCAGCTCCCCGTCCGGGTCTGACGCATCGAGCGCCGCCCCATCCGGCGGCCTGAACCGGTCCGACCGATGGGTTCTTGCAGCGGGCCGATCAGCGGGCCCGGCGCAACCGTCGGTGGATGAACTCGAACGAGCGGGCCGTGTGGTCCGCGTCGTGCCACCTGCTCCAGTGCAGCGCCCGCTCACCCAGCGCGAGTCGCCCGGGTTCATCGCGAACCGTTTCGACGATCGCGGCTGCGAGCGCCGCGGCGCCACCATCGGAGCCCCGCTCGATCGCGACCGCCGCAGGTGCCGGCAGCGCCGCGAGGTCGGCGACGTGGCCGACGCTCGTGCCGACGGTGGGTATCCCGAGGGCACCGGCCTCGACCACCGCGAGCGGGCCGGCCTCGTGGCGTGACGACACCACGTGCAGACCGGCGCCGCGCACCAGTGCCGGCACGGCGTCGCGTGCCACCAGCCCGTGGGAACGGACAAGGTCGCCGAGGCCCAGTCGGGAGACGAGACGGTCGTGCTCGCCGTCGAGGGTGTCGAGACCCACGAGATCGAGGCGCAGACCCGGTTCCTCGCGCCGGGCGAGGTCGAGCGCATGGAGCAGCATCGTCTGGTCCTTCACCCGGTTTGCGCTGCCGACGTGGACGAGGCGGAGCGGGTCGGTGCTCGCAGCCGCACCGTCGGCGATCGCCCAGCGGCGGAGGTCAGCGCCCAGCGGCACGACCTCGTCCACCCGGCCGCCCGCGCCCAGCACGTGGGCGCGCATCCACTCGGTGGCCACGGTCACCGACGTCGCGAGGCCGATCGCCGTGCGCGCCATCGCCCGTGTGCCTCGCGACCCGCCGCCGCCGTAGGCGATGTCGGGCAGCCAGGCAAGCTCGCCGCCGGCGATGCTCAACACCGACGGTGTGCGGTGGCGTCGGGCTGCGACGGTGGCCGCGAGGCCGGGAAGCGTGGCCCACCACCCGTGCACCACGTCGGGCCGGGTGCCACGTGCGCCGCCACCCACCAGTGCCGTGACCTCGCACACGACCCGGGCGACGTCGGACCGTGAGTGCCGACCCACGGGCACGTTGACGACCTCGGCACCGAACAGGCGCCACGAACCCGGTGCCGGGTCGTGGCCGACCGCGACCACCTTGACGTGGTGGTCGGCCGCGAGCCGTTCCACGAGGTCGTGGAGGAACGGGATCACGCGGCTCCCGCCGGGTGGGTCGACTCCTCCGGGCACCACGAGCACGATCCGCACGTGTGCAGTCTGCCTGCGCCGTCGTGCTGCGAGGGTCCGTCGGTGCGCGCCCGCGGGTGTCACTACGATCCGTCGATCACCACCCGACGCCGCGCCCAGCAACGTGAGTTCGTCGACACGGTCGTCGATCGCCTGCGTGGCGGTGATCGGCCGCTGCCGGCGCTCGACGTGGCATCACTGCGGTTCGCCGGCCTCGCCACGGGCCTCACCGCGCTCGCAGCGCACCTCACCGACGACGGCGACACGGCGGGCGTGGTCGATCCGACGGTCCGCGACTGGTTGGCCGAACAGCGGACGGAGGTCGCCCGTCGCGTCGACCGGTTCCGCGAGCTCGTGCCGCGGGTGCGTTCGGTGCTCGCCGAGGCCGCCGTGCCGGCCGTCGCCGTGAAGGGTGCGGAGCTCGCCGCGTCGGCACGACCGGTGTGGGGGATGGCCGCAGCTCGGCCGATGGCGGACATCGACCTCGTCGTCCCCCGGCGCTACCGCGCCCAGGCGTCGGCCGCGCTGCTGCGCGCCGGGCTTCGCCGCGACACGTCGTCGACCTACGAGGACGTGTTCCTGGCATGGGGCGACGGGACCGTGGGGCGCACCGACGGGGAGTCCGCGGCGCACAACGGCCGGGTCGAGGTGCACCCCGACTGGACCGAGTTCCTCCACGGCTACGTCGTGCGGGGCTTCGACGTCGAAGCGCACTGGTCTGCCGACCCCGACCTCCCCGGTGGCTTCCGGCTTGCGCTCGCGCCGCTCACGGCGAACGTCCTCGGCCATCTCGCCTCCACGGTCGTGCGTGCCGAGGTGCGCGCGGTGAACGCGGTCGACCTGTGGTGGTGCGATCGCGCCGGCGTCGACTGGGACGAGGTGTCGGTGCTGTGCCGCTCGCTCGATCCGCGGCTCTCTGCACCGGGGCTGTGGCTCGCGTCTGCGCTCCTGCCCGGCAGCGTGCCCGGTCAGCTCCTGGCGTCCGAGTTCGATCGCCTGCCGCGCGCCGCTCGGTGGGCGCTCGATGCCGTGGCGCCCGAGGACGTGTTCCGTGACCCCGACACCCGCACCTCGCCGTCGTGGCGTCAGGCATTCGCCCGGGGTGCCGAACGGGTGGCGGTGTTCGACCAGATGGCGTTTCCGACGGGTGCTCGCGGCCTCCGGCCGCTGGTGTCGAGGCTGCCGTCGGTGGCCGTCCGGGCCCGCGCATGATGATTCACCGCTGGCCGTTCGTGAGGGCCGGCGCGTGACGGGCGAACGGGCGGCGGCCGATCGCCCGATCCGGGTGGTGATGGTCGTGCCGCCTGCCACCGATCTCGACCCCGCCGACGCGCTCGAACGGGCACCGACGATCGTCCGGACGCTGACAGCGCTCGCCGCGGACGGCCGGGTCGAGGTGACCGCCTGCTGCGCCACGACGGCCGCACGGGCCACGATCGACGGCGACGGGTGGCGGGCGTCGTTCGTGCCGGCACCCGAACTCGCGGCCGCCGTCGCGGCTGAACGGCCCGACGTGGTGCACGTGCACGGCACCAGCTTCGTGCGCACGCTGCGGGCGCTCGATCGCTCGCTACCGAGCCGCACCG
>CAUJET010000018.1 GCA_963169665.1 Actinomycetota bacterium
GCCGGCCGGACACGACGCGGCGCCAGCCGAGGTAGGCGATGGATGGAGCGATGAGTGCTGAGCCGATCGCGCCGATCTTGAGCATCTGCCACGGCTCGGTGTCGGTGAGTGCGGCGATGCGACCGAGGAGCCAGAAGTAGCTCGGTGGGTACGCGGCAGGCAGGTCGGCAACGGTGAAGTCGACCAGATGCCAGGTGTCGGCGAACCGGGTGACCGACGCCGTGCGGAAGGACTGATCGCCGCCCAGTCCGCCGGCCGCGAACGGCGTTCCTACGAGCGAGGCCGTCATCGCGAGTGCTGCGATGGTGCCGGCGATGATCGGCACGATGTCGACCCTGAGCGATCCCGCCCGGCCGGTGTCAGGGGTGGTCCAGGCCCACCAGCCTGCCAGCACCAGCGCGAGGATGAGTGCTCGGGCTTGGTAGGTGAGCAGTGGGTTGTCGGGTGCATGCCCTGATGCCCCGAGTACTGCGATTGCGGCTCCGATGGCGAGCATCAGCAGGTATCGGGGCGCGCGCGTCCACATCGGTCCACCACCTCGTGCGCAGGACGACGGTTACGGGCCGGCTGTTGCCAGCGTCGATGCGGTTGCTGCCTGTTCGGGGAACCCGAACGTCATCGACATCCCGACCGGCACGGTGCCGGGCTGTACGGAGAGCCGTGCCACGGACCAAGCGATCTGCGGGTCGATCTCCGACACGGCCGTGACGGTGGATCCGTCATCGAGGGCGACGTCCACCAGGGGGACCGGGTCGAGCGCGACCGTCACGATCAAGAACTGTCCGGGTCCGCCCGCCACTGCGACGGGTCCGCCGCCGGAGTCCGCTGGCGCGATCCGGTCGACCTGACACTGCTCGACCGACGGCGATCGGAAACACACCATCGAGTCCCCCGTCCCGCTATACCAGGCGACCTCGAGATCGGGCTGCAGCCGATACCACTCGCTCGGCTCGTTGCCGGCGACGGTGACCGGCACGCCGGGCAGTCCGGTGACAGGCGGCACCGTCGCCGAGGGCTGATACACCGGTGGCTCGGACTCACCGTTGCCTGGGTCGACCGTCGCTTGGGTCGGCATCGATGTCGCAGGTGCCGTCTCGTTCGTTGGGACGGTCGATGCAGTGGATGGCTCACTGCTGGTCTCCGATGATCCGGAGTCGCGGAGCGTCACAGCAGCGAGTCCGACACCGCCGAGCACCAGCACGACCGCAGCTGCCACACGCACGAGCGTCGATGACCGCCGGCCGCCCACACCGACGGGCCCGCGGCCGACAAGAGGGGCCCCATGACCCGCTTCCTGATGATCGAGCAGCTGTGCTGCGCGTCGCAGACGTTCTTCGAGATCGATCACGAGCTCGACCCCCCTTCGTTCCGAGCCTCGAGCTCGGCTCGTAGCTTGCGCATCCCGCGATGCACGTGGTTCCTCACCGAGTCCTCGGACACGTCCATCACCTCCGCCGTTTCCCGATAGCTGAACTGATAGCCGTGCACCAGCAGCACCGCGACCCGTTGATCCGGGCGGAGCCGGAACAAGGCGTCGAACACGTCGCCAGGAAGATCAGGAGCGTCCTGCCACACCGGTTCGACCGGGAACGCCGACCGCACCGTTCGGCGCCGGCCACGTCTCGCAGCGGTCTGACCGACCCGGTAGAGGTAGCCGCCAGGATTGGCCATCTCACACAGCACATCGCCGTGCTCCCAGCCCCACGCCACCGCATCGGCTGCTGCCTCGCCACCGGCCTCCACCCCGTACCGGGCGATGAGCGCACGACGCACCAACGGAGCGACCCGCTCCAGCACGTCCGCCGCAGCAGACCGCGCATCGGCCGAGCTCACCACGACTGGTCGACGCTCATCGTTCATCACCGCATAGAGCCATCAGCACCCCGAATCCTCTCATCCAATCCAGGAACCCGGCGAAGGGACTGATGGCGGCGCCCGCCACCGCTCAGCCAGCGAGTGAAACCCACCTGACAACGCGAGCACGCCACAGACCCGGCGGTAGGGGCACTCGGAAGCGCGGCTCTGCGTGCTGCGGGCGTCCCGCTTTACACAGTGGTCTGCGCAGCGCGATCTGTCCGCGGCGAATGTCGATCGACGTCGTTTGGGTCGAGGGACAGGCGCCGCCCTGAAGTGTGTGTGACACCCCCCGGCCAGAATGGTGGCGTGCCACGCGTCGAATGGACCCGATACTCCGGTGAGGACATCGAGATGGTGATCGCGATCATGCTCCTGCGCGAGCGACCGCGAGCAGCACACATGCGCCCAAGCAGTGGCGATGGCGGCATTGACGTGATCACGCCGCAGCCGTTCGGGCCGCCCATCGTCGATCAGATCAAGTCTTTTGCCAGCGGTGCCCTCACCGCCGGTCGCAAGAAACAGATCGGAGGCTCGCTGGATAGCGTCCGAATGGAGCTGTCCGACCAGATCGGCGGATGGAACCTCGTTCTGCCGATGATGTTGGCGATCAACGAAAGTCGCGTTCTGCGATCAACGAAAGTCGCGGTCGCGGGGTCGAGTTCGTCCTGAGTGGGTGACGTTAGCGGCTGCGCTTCTTGGTGGGGTCGGTGGCCGCGGTGGTGAGGGCTTGGTGCTCGCGTAGGCGCCAGGAGGGGCCCTTGATGTTGAACACGACGGCGTTGTGCATGAGCCGATCGAGGATCGCTGCGGCGACGACGGTGTCGCCGAAGATCTCGCCCCAGTCGGGCAGCCCGCGGTTGGTCGTGACGATCGTGGAGTGCTGTTTCTCGTAGCGCAGGTTGACGACTTGGTAGAACGCTGAGGCGGCAGCCCGGTCCATCGGGAGCAGGCCGACGTCATCGATCACGAGCACTGACGGGGCGGTGTAGGTCTTCAGCTTCGACGACAGCGTTCCCTCGCGTGTCGCTTGGGCGATGTTGGCGACCATCTCTTCGGCGTTGGTGAAGTAGCCGCGGAACCCGGCCTCAACCGCGAGCGTGGCGATGGCGACAGCGAGGTGTGTTTTGCCGCAGCCTGGCTGTCCGAGGAACAGGATCGGCCGGCCGGTGGCCATGAACCGCAGCGATGCGAGGTCGTCGATCAGTTTGCGGTCGACGGTTGGTTGGAACGCGAAGTCGAACTCGTCGATGGTTTTGCGGAACGGGAACCGCGCGTATCGGAGTCGTGCGCTCAGTCGCCGGTTGCGGGTCGCGTCGGCCTGCTCGCCGATCAGCCGGGCCAGGAACTCGATGTGCGACAAGTCATCGGCGCGGGCTTGTTCGGCAACGACCGCGAACACCTCGGCGGCGCGATCCATCTGCAGATACCCGAGGTCGTCTTTGATCTGTTCATAGACGCCGCTGCTCATCGGAGATCACCACCCTCGACGGCGAGATCACGGTGGTCGTAGCGGGCAGCGAGGTCGGGAGTCGCGACATCGAAGTCACCGCCGGGCAACTCGATCCGACCGACCGGTGCAGGTGACGCTGGTTCGTTGTCGCGGACGACGTGCAGGTGTCGTCGCTGGGTGCTGGCCAACGCGGATGCCTCCGCAGTGGCGCGGTGCGCCGGGTCCCAGACCTCGACTCGGCCGTCGACAGCGAGGCGGTGGGTGGCGACGGTCGTGCCGGCCCAGTGGACGCTGATCTCGTTGCTGTCAACGGGTTTGCGGACCTCGACCAGCTGTCCGAGGCAGTCGGCTGGGACCGAGTAGCGGACACGGTCCCACTCGATGAACGGCAACGCCCGATGCACCCGGCGGGCCTCGACGTAGTCGGTGTCGAACCGGCGTGCCGGCAACGACTTCAAGAACCCGTGCTCGACCGTGAACCGTTCGATCGGTGCGACGCCGGTCGTTCGATGGCGCCGGTCGTGGACGCGTTCATCGACCCACACACGTGCGCGATGGTTGAGCGCGTCGATGTCGTCGGGGACGCCGGTGACGACGAGCTCTTCGAGGAACGACTCGGACAGATCGCGGAATGGGCGCTCGATCTTGCCTTTGCGTTTCGCGTCACCCGCCTGGCAGGCCTTGATCTCGGTGCCGTGATGGCGGGCGAACTCGAGCGTCGGTGGATGCAACTTGAACCGGCGTCCCTGCGACTGACCGAGCGCTCCCATCCGATCCGTGCGACACACCTGCGGGACCCCGCCGGCAGCGTCGAAGAACTGGACGATCCCTTCGAACGTGTGCTCTCTGTCGACCGAGGTGGTGAACCACCACAGCCGCCAACGCGACCAACACAAGATCATCCCGAAGCACCACAACACCGGGCCGAGCCCGACACGCTGCGACCACGCCGAGCAGTCCGAGAAATCGAACTGGGCCTCCTCACCC
>CAUJET010000019.1 GCA_963169665.1 Actinomycetota bacterium
GGGCGGCGGGGCGCGGGCGGCCCGCCCCGGCCCACGGCCGCGCCGTCGGCAGCGCGAGACGTGCATCTCCTGCATCTCGTGCACGAGGTGCAGGAGATGCACGAGGTGCGCGAGATGCAAGCAGTGCAAGACGTGCAAGAAGAGCAAGACACACGGACACGAGAGGGAAGCACCACAATGGTGGCGATGAGCGGGCGAGTACTGGTGGTCGACGACGATCGAGCGATTCGGGAGTCGCTGGCGCGAGCACTTGAACTGGACGGGTACGAGGTCGAGTTGGCCTCCGACGGCGCGGCTGCGCTCGCGGTCATCCGCGAGCGGCGCCCCGACGTCGCGGTCCTCGACGTGATGATGCCGAACATCGACGGCCTCACCGTGTGTCGGGTGCTGCGCGCCGAACGCGATCGCCTCCCGATCCTCATGCTGACGGCGCGCACCGAGACCCCCGATCGCGTCGCCGGTCTCGACGCCGGCGCCGACGACTATCTGCCCAAGCCGTTCGACCTCGACGAGCTGCTCGCCCGGCTGCGCGCGCTGCTGCGGCGGGCGAAGCCCGACGACGTGCCGGCCGAGGGCAACGACTCGTCGCTGCAGGTGGCCGACCTGCGTGTCGATCCGAGCTCGCGTCGCGTGTGGCGCGGCGACGAGGAGATCGAGCTGTCGAAGACCGAGTTCGACCTGCTCGAGCTGCTCGTGCGCAACAGCGGCATCGTCCTCGACCACACCACGATCTACGAGCGGATCTGGAACTACGACTTCGGGCCAGACTCGAAGAACCTCGCCGTGTACATCAGCTATCTGCGCCGCAAGATCGACACCGGCGATCTGCCCAAGCTGATCCACACCGTCCGCGGCGTGGGCTACACGGTGCGGACCCAGTGAGCCGAGCGGTGATGGCCGGGCCGATCAGGATCGCATTGTGAGCCTCCGCCTCAAGTTCGCCGTCGCGATGGTCGCGCTGGCGGCCGGCGCCACCATCGCCGGTGGCGCGGTGAGCTACTTCGCCACCGAGAACGAGCTGCGCGACCAGGTCGACACGTCGCTGGTCGACGCCGCCCAGCGCGTCGCCAACGGAGCGCCGGTCAACAACGATCGAGCACCGATCGGCGACCCCGACGGCGACGGTGACAACGACGGGCGCTACCGCAGCTTCACCCAGATCCTCGTCCAGGTCATCGACGCCGACGGCACGATCCTCCAGTCGCCGCGCAGCGGCGAGCTGCCCGTCACCGAGGCCGACCGGAAGGTGGCGTCCGGCGACGCACGCCGCGGCAACCTGCGCCACGACGTCAGTTTCGAAGGTGAGCCCTACCGCGTGCTCACCGTGGCCGTCACCGACGGCGGTGCGGTGCAGTTCGCACGGTCGCTCCAGGAGACCGAGGATGTCCTCGACCGGATCCGCAACCAGACGCTGTTGATCGTCGTCGGTCTCTCGGCGTTGGCGGCGCTCGTGGGCATCGTGATCGCCCAGCAGGTGACCCGACGGCTCGTCCGCCTCACCGACGCAGCATCGGCGGTCGCCACCTCCGGCGACCTCGAGTTGCAGGTGCCGGTGGAGGGCCGCGACGAGACCGGCCGGCTCGGCACGGCGTTCAACGGCATGCTCGCCTCGCTGGCCCGTTCGAAGAAGGCCCAGCAGCAGTTGGTGCAAGACGCCGGTCACGAGCTGCGCACGCCGCTCACGAGCCTGCGCACCAACGTGCGGGTGATGCAGCGGTTCGAGGAACTGTCGCCGGCATCGAGGGCGCGTCTGCTCGCCGACCTCGACTCCGAGACGAAGGAACTCACCGCGATGGTGAACGAGCTCGTCGAGCTCGCCACCGATCGCCGCGACGAGGAGCAGCCGGCACCGCTCGAGCTGGGCGCGGTGGTCGACATGGTGGTCGATCGGGCCCGTCGACGCTCGGGCCGTGAGATCGTGGTCATCGGTGACCGGAGCCCCGTCGTCGTCCGCCCCCAGGCGGTGGAACGGGCGGTGTCGAACCTCGTGGAGAACGCGCTGAAGTTCAGCGACGGCACGATCGAGGTGACCGTCCACCTCGGCTCCGTGCAGGTGAGCGACCGAGGCCCGGGGATCGCCGAGGCCGACCTCGAGCGCCTCTTCGATCGCTTCTACCGCAGCGATGCGGCACGAGCGCTGCCCGGCAGTGGCCTCGGTCTCGCCATCGTCCGCGACATGGCGGATGCGCACGGCGGCACCGTGACGGCGCGCAACCGTGAGGGCGGCGGCGCGACGATCGGGTTCCAGCTCCCGCTCGCGCCCTGAGCGCTCGTCAGCGGACGCTCGAGGACGCTCGAGGACGCGCCGGCATTTCAGTTCCCCGTTTCCGCGTTGACAGCCCGGTCGAGCTGTGGGATCGTCTCCTGTAACAGTGTTATCGCAGCGGTCGGCCCCATCCCGACCAGATGGCGCCCTGCGTCCATCGACTGCGCGAGCGCCCGGGGAGGCGTCGACATGACCATCACACAGCCCGAGTCCGGGACCGGACCCACCTCGCGATACCTGGCGGACAACTACGCACCCGTCGCCGACGAGGTGACCGCGATCGATCTGCCGGTCATCGGCGAGTTGCCGCCGGACCTGGTCGGCCGGTACCTGCGCAACGGACCCAACCCGTTCGACGCCGTCGACCCGGCGACACACCACTGGTTCATGGGCGCCGGCATGGTGCACGGCGTGCGTCTCGACGGTGGCCGGGCGGCCTGGTACCGCAACCGCTACGTCGGCAGCCGCGCGCTGAGCGCCCACCGCGGGCAGCCAGACATCCCTGGGCGCGACTGGAACTCCTCGGCCGGTGGACCGAACACCAACGTCGGCGGGTTCGCCGGCACGACCTGGGCGATGGTCGAAGCGGGCGGCTGTCCCGTCGAACTCACCTACGAACTCGAGACCGTGGGCCGCAACGACTTCTTCGGCACCCTGCCCGGCGCGTTCACCGCGCATCCGAAGGTCGACGCCGACACCGGTGAGATGCACGCCGTGGTCTATGCGTGGCCGCAGTGGATGGACCACGTGCAGTACGTCGTGGTCGGCGCCGACGGTCGTGTGCGCCGGACAGTCGACGTGCCGGTGCCCGGCATGACCATGGTGCACGACATGTCGCTCACCCAGAGGTACGCGGTCGTGTACGACCTGCCGGTCACGGTCGACTTCGACCTCGCGTTCGCCGGCCGCTTCCCGTTCCGGTGGAACCCCGGGTACGGCAGCCGCATCGGGCTGCTGCCCCGCGAGGGCGAGGCGATCGACACCGTGTGGGTCGAGGCACCGCTGTGCTACTCGTACCACCCGATGAACGCCTACGACGTCGTCGGTGGCCCCGACGACGGCAAGGTGATCATCGACCTGTGCGTCTACGACCGCATGTTCGACACCGACATCCTCGGCCCCTTCGGCGACGGGTTCGCACGTCTCGAGCGGTGGACCGTCGACCCGGTTGCGCGCACCGTCAGCACCGTCGTCGTCGACGACGCTCGCTCCGAGTTCCCGCGCCACCGCGGCTCGCTCACCGCGAAGCCGTACCGCTATGGCTACTGCGCCAGCCCCGACAGCTCGCCCACGTGGCCCACGTTCAAGTACGACCTGCAGACCGGCGAGAAGCAGGTCTTCGACCACGGTGCCGGTCGCAGCGGCGGCGAGCCCGTCTTCGTCTCGCGTCCCGATTCGTCGGCCGAGGACGACGGCTGGCTCATCACCTTCGTGCACGACGCCACCACTGCGGGAGCAGAGCTCGTGGTGCTCGACGCCCAGGACTTCGGCCGCGGCTACGTCGCCCGGGTGCCGTTGCCCCAGCGCGTCCCGTACGGGTTCCACGGCAACTGGGTGAGCGATCGCAGCGTGGCGCCGTAGGGATCCGATCCGCCTCGTCGGCTGTCGGCGGCCGGACGGACCCCGCCTGGGTCATGATGGCGGTGTGAGCCTGGTCGACATCATCACGGCGATCGAGGAGCGCCCAGGACGTGTTCGTCTCGTCGCTGTCGACGGGCCCGGGGGCGCAGGGAAGTCGACGTTCGCCGCCCATCTCTCCGTCGCTGCCGGTGGTGCGCCGATCGTCCACACCGACGACTTCGCTTCGGCGGACAATCCGATCGACTGGTGGCCGCGCCTGCTCGATGAGGTGATCACGCCGCTC
>CAUJET010000020.1 GCA_963169665.1 Actinomycetota bacterium
TCGAGCCGGTGCGGTGTTCTGTGGAATGGGAGACGCAACACGACGCCGGTGACGAAGAGCGCGGCGATCCCGATCGGGATGTTCACGTAGAACACCCAACGCCACGAGAAGTGATCGGTGAGCAGACCGCCGATGAGTGGGCCGAGCACACTGGCCAAGGCGAAGGTGCCGGTGAGGTAGCCGGTGTAGCGGCCACGTTCTCGTGGTGGGACGATGTCGCCGACGATGGTGAACGTCAGTGACATCAACCCGCCGCCACCGATGCCTTGCAGGGCGCGGAACGTGATCAGCTGCCACAGCGACTGCGACAGGCCACACAACATCGACGCGATGAGGAACAGCACGATCGCGGTCTGGTACACGCGTTTGCGGCCGTAGAGATCGGAGATCTTCCCCCACAGCGGCATGCTCGCCGTGGAACCGAGCAAGTAGGCGGTGACCACCCACGACAGGTGATTGATGCCGCCGAACTCGCCAACGATCGTCGGGAGCGCGGTGGACACGATCGTCTGGTCAAGGGCCGCGAGCAACAGACCGGTCATCAGCCCGATGATGACGATGGTGCGTTCGCGGTGGGTCAGATCCGGCATCGTCACCACTGGAGCCGTCGTGTTCATCGCAGGCTCACCTGCAACGCCTCCAAGCCGCGCAAGGTCAGGCTCGGACGCCACACCGGAGTCGTGTCGGCATCGATGGTGGGAAAGCGGGCGAGAAGACGTTCGAACACAACTTCGCCCTCGAGTCGGGCCAACGGTGCGCCGAGGCAGTAGTGGATGCCGGCGGCGAAACTGAGGTGCTGGATGCCCGTGCGAGTGATGTCGAACCGGTCCGGATCCTGATATCGGTCGGGGTCACGGTTCGCTGCGCCGAGCAAGGTCAGCACGACCCGGCCGGCGTCGATGTGGTGACCCGCGATGTCGGCATCCTCGAGCGCGGTCCGAGCGTCGAGCTGAACCGAGCTCTCGTAGCGCAACATCTCCTCCACCGCGCCATGCCCGTACGTCGGGTCGCTTCGCAGCATCTGCATCTGGTCCCGGTTGCGCAGCAGGCTGATCAGGCCGTTGCCGATCAGGTTGGTCGTGGTCTCGAACCCGGCCGCGAACAACAACACGATCGTGGCCACCAACTCGTCCTCGGACAGCCGGTCGCTGCCGTCACGGACCCCGATCAACCCACCGATCAGATCATCCGACGGTCGATTCCGCCGCTCGGCGATGAGCGACCGGAAGTAGTCGTTCATCGTGTTGCTCGCAGTCTCAGCGGCGGCGATCGTCTCAGCGCTCGCCATCGGCTCGAGCGCGCCGGCCGCGTCGCGCACGATCCAGCGGAACTGCTCACGGTCCTCGATCGGAACACCGAGGAGCTCGCCGATCACCCGCACCGGCAACGGAAACGCAAGCACGTCCATGACGTCGCCGCCACCCGCGTCGGCGAGCTCATCGAGGACCTCATCGACCATCGCCGCGACCGCCGGACGCAACTCCTCGACCCGCCGCGGCGTGAACTCGCGGGCGACAAGGCTTCGCATCCGGGTGTGATCCGGCGGGTTCATCCGCAACATCGAGTACCGCGAGAAGATCGGCACCTCCCGATCAGCGCTCTGCGCAGACGACCCAAAGATGCGCTGCACCTCCTCGCTCTTCCCGAACCTGGGATCGCGCAGCACCGTGCCACAGTCGTCGTATCGGGTCGCGACCCACAACGGCAGGACAGCACTGTGGTGCACCGGCGCCGTCTCGCGCAGCTGGCCGTAGGCGGGGTACGGATCAGCACGAACGGCTGGGTCGCTGAACAAGCTGACCAACACGTCATCCGCGGTCCCGATGGTCTGGTCGTCGGTGGTGGTCATCGTGCGTCCCTTTCTGGCTCGGGTGTTCGTGGTCGGGTGATGAGCACCGTTCCTTGACCAATCGCGACGAGTCGATCGAGGTTGCTGACATCGATGCGGACCACAGCGGTCCGCCGGGTGATCGACACGACCTCGGCGACGGCCGTCACCTGTCCGGCCGAGATCGCGGCGAGCAGGTTGAGTTTGAACTCCGTCGTGGCAGCCCACGCCCCTTGAGGGATCAACGGGTACACGACCGCGCCTAGCACGTGGTCGACGAGTGCGGACACGACGCCACCGTGGAGCGACCCGAACGGGTTCAACAGTTCCGCCCGTGCGTCGAGCGAGCACACCAAACGTCCGGGTCCGATCTCGTCGGCGCGGATGCCGAGATAACCCGGCAGCCCGGCGATCTGCGCGTGGTTGGCCAAGATGCCGGCCGCCATGTTTGCGTCGTAGTGGTCGAACTGCGTGCTCATGACCGGCCACGGCGAGGCTTGGGAGTTGTTCCGATGCCGCTCAGGATGACGCCGAGCAACGCCGTCGCTCGGTCCTCGAGTTGCCGGTCGCTCCCGATCAGCAGGTGCTGCATACCGGTGATCAACACCGCGCCGTAGACGATCGACGTCGCCGCGCCGATGTCGTCGACGTGCAACGATCCGTCGCGCTGGCCGTCACGTAGCGCCTCACGGATCGGCGACATGATCGCCAGATCGACCCCGGCAGCGATGTCCACCAACGACGCGGCACGACCGAGCTCAGCGAACAACAACCGGTAGGTCGGCCCGTGGCCGCCGATGAACACCAGATGCTCTCGCACCAGACGGGCGAGGCGTTCCCGGCCCGTCCCCGGTTCCGCCCCGGCGGCTGACAACTTCACCGTCATCTGCCTCAGCGTCCGCGACAGCAGATGAGCCAGAATGTGTTCCTTGCCAGGGAAGTAGTAGTACAGCGTCGCCCGTGGAATCCCAGTCGCTTTGGCCAGATGCTCGATCCGGGTCGCGTCGAGCCCGTTGTCGGCGAACACCTGCGCAGCGAGATCGATCCGCTCGGCCAGATCATCGGGCAACGGCCGGATCGCGTTGGTGGACTGCTGATTCATTCCTGCACCTCCGCAGACCCGGGGACGAATCGCTCAAGCGGGATGATGATGAACGTCGCGGTCGCCTCGGCGATCAACACCCGCCCACCGTCGGCGTGTGCGGACGCGGACATGTGCAACTTGCGTTCCTCCCTCGCGTCGACCCGGGCGCGGAACACCAACGGCGCCCCGATCGGTGTCGGCGCCCGATAGCTGATCTCGATCCGCCCGGTGAACGCCGGCACCTTCAAGATCGACAACTGATACCCCATCACGTCATCGAAGATCGCGGCCACGACACCACCATGCGCCCGACCGGGAGCACCCTCGAACGCAGCGCCCAGCACCACCTCCGCGACCGCCTCGTCGGCTTCACGACGCACCGCGATCGCCGTGCCCATCGGATTCGCCGCACCGGACACCACACAATCCGGAAAGTGCGACAACCGCTCACCATCGCCAGGCGGTTCCCCGAACAGACTCGACTCGGCCATACCAGCCAGGCTCATCGCCCATCGACCCCGCGCCGGCGAAGCCTCGAACCGGGCGACGAGCGGGCCGACCGCCTCACACAACTCGACGAACACCTCATCCGGCGCGTCATGACCGACGAACGCGTGCCCCAACCGCCGCAGTAGCTCGGCGGCCTGGACTCTCGACGGCGTCACTCCGAACCGTTCGTCCGTGACCGTTCCCGCCGTCGAGCCACTTGATCTGCCATCGACCCTCCATCGTTCGACTTGTACGCCCAGGTTGGACGACACGTCTAAGCTAGTCGACCAAACCAACCACACGGCGAACGGAGGGCACCATGAACCTCAGCACAAGTGCCAGCGTCGAACGACCCACGACCGGCTACCGGCGAGTGATCGCACCAATCGATCCCGACCACGCCGAACACCGAGCCCTCACGACCGCGGTCGACTTCGCTCGCCGTGCCCACGTCCCGCTCACGATCATTGCTGTCGGGGAGCGGCATCGCGACGCCAAACAGCAACTTGCCGAGACAATTACGCCGATCAACGACCTCGACGTCGAGATCGAGGTCCTGCCACGCGGCGCCGGCACCGCTGACACGCTCTGCGACCACGTCGACTCCCAGCCCGACTCGCTGGTCTGCATGCCCACACACGCCACCGGTGGACTGCGCGAGGCCCTCTTCCATCCCACGAGCAGCGAAGTGCTCGCCAGGATTCGCCGACCAGTCGTGCTCGTCGGACCACACTGCCGCGCAACGCCCGGTTGGAACGAGATCGCGGTCTTCGTCGATGGCTCGAGGGCCAGCGAGCCGGAAACCCGGTTTGCAACCACCCTCGCCCGATCGCTTGAGCTTCCACTCACCTTTCTGCGAGCCCTGCAGCCCAGCTACACCGCCGGCAACACCGACATCACCGAAGACGCAGACCTCCGCCGATGCGCCGCCACCGCGATCCGCAGCGGCCATCACGTCACCTGGGACACGCTCCACCACCGCTCACCCGCCCACGGGATCCTCGACTGGCTGTCCCACCGGTCATCGATCCTCACCGTGCTCGGAGCCCACAGCCACCCCGGCGTCTCCCACCTTCGATCGCCGAGCGTCACCGCCCACATCGCCCACCGCGCTGTCGGACCAGTTCTCGTCGTCCCCGCCGACACAACAATCATCGACGGCGACCAATGAGCCACGCCGATGATCTCGGACATCCCGAAGCGTCGATCCAACGCGCCGAACTCCACGACGACGCGCAACGAGTAGCACTCGCCTGGCGCTCATTGCGCCGCGGCACCGCAGCACGAAAAATGCGAACCCTCGCATGGGCACCAGACCCACCCCAACTCGACATAGGACAGATCGACAGCCTCGACCTACTCGTCCGCCATCGCAGCTGGACCATGTGCGAATTCGCGACCGCGCTCGGCATCGACCCATCCACCGCGACGCGAGCCATCGGTCGCCTCATCGAGGTCGGCCTCGCCGAGCGGCACACATGCGCGACCGACAAGCGAGTCACACTCGTCAACGCCACACCCCTCGGCCGACAAACACAACGCCGAATCGCGACCCGACGACTCGCAGTCGTCACCGAAGCCCTCGAAACCTTCGACACCGACGAACGCCACACCCTCGCCGAACTCCTCGACCGACTCGTTGCCAGCCTCGATCAAGTCGTCGAGCGGCGGACCTGACCGCGCGGCAACTGGCGCAAACGCGAATCTCGACGCACCGCTAAGACCAACGCTCAGACGCCGTACTCCGGTACTCGCCCACCTCAGCGATGCAGAAATCGGCCGGATGTCGATCCCACCTTGACCGGACGCTGTCAGCAGCGTGTCAGCACGACTCGCACCCACCAACGCGGACGAGCGTGCGAGCGTCGCTCGGGAGTGGCTCGGGAGTTGTCCCGTACAACAGTCGTACAACACGACGAGCACCAACGGGATCCCACCAACGCATACGACAGTGCCGTGCGCCGGTCTCGAAAACGCAACGTGATCAGGGAGAACGCCGATGAGCGCCAACGAGCTCCCACGGGCGTCGGTGCACTCATAACCCGAAGGTCACAGGTTCAAATCCTGTCCCCGCCACGAAGAGAAGGCCCGGTCCGTAAGGACCGGGCCTT
>CAUJET010000021.1 GCA_963169665.1 Actinomycetota bacterium
TGCGCCGGGCGGTCGACGCCGGGGTGAAGGTCGCCATGGGCACCGATGTCGGCGTCGGACCGCACGGCGACAACCTCCGCGAGCTCGGTCTGCTGCAGCGGGCGGGCATGACGCCGGCCGCTGCGCTGCGGTCTGCGACGCAGGAGGCCGCACGCCTGTTGGGCGTGGACGATCGGTTGGGCACGATCGAGCCGGGCAAGACGGCCGATCTGGTGGTGTTCGACGGCGACCCGCTGGTGTTCACCGGACTCGGCGACCGCGTCGCGCAGGTGTGGATCGACGGCAATCGCCGGGTGTGAGCCGGACTCCCCATCGACCGGCCCCGAACGCGTGGGGTCGTGCGGCGAGGTCGGCGGTAGTCTCTCCCACGCACCTCGCGGGTGTAGTTCAGAGGCAGAACCTCAGCCTTCCAAGCTGATGACGCGGGTTCGATTCCCGTCACCCGCTCTCGCGGCACCGCCGCTCTCGTTCGGCAGTTCCCGACGCGTGATCCGAAGCCGGCGCGACGTCACCGTTCGGTACGGTGCGTCCGTGGGCCTTGTGTTCGAGACGCGAGCGTCGGACTCATCGTGGATCTCGACGGTGTGGACGTGCGCCAGTGATGATGTGGCGGCGATGACCTCCGTGGCCAGTGAGACATGGGGGCTCGTGTTCTGGCACGAGGGAGGGATGCCGCAGGCAGCCATCGTCGGGCCGGAGACCCACACGTCGGTTGCCCCGGTGCCGCCCGAGGCACATTTCGTCGGGATCCAGTTCGCGGTGGGCACGGCACTGCGGATCGCGACGACGACATCGCTCGTCGACAGCGGCATCCCGTTGCCCGACGTGAGATCGCGCAGCTTCTGGCTCGACGGGCGCCGCTGGCAGACCCCTGGCGCCGACGACGCAGAGCTGCTGGTCGATCATTTCGTCCGGCGCGGCGTCCTGGTGCGCGACCCGGTCGTCACGGCCGCGTTGCGGGGCGATCCATCTGGGCTGAGCCCGCGGACGGTGGAGCGTCGATTCCGCGCGGCAACCGGTCTGACTCGGGGCGCCGTGGCGCAGATCGAGCGTGTGCGCGCCGCGGCGCAGATGCTGGCCACCGGCGCGGCCGTGCACGACGTCGTCGATCAGTTCGGCTACTACGACGAACCCCACCTCGCGCGACTGCTGCGTCGCTACGTCGGACGATCGGCTCAGCAGCTCCGGACGGGTGCTGGTGGCCCGATCGCGCTCGATCTCGATCAGTGCACGACGTCGTAGATGAGCTTGGCCACACCATTCGAGTAACTCGCGGACTCGCGCAGGCGAAGTTGGCGCTTGTCTCGGTCATCGCGGCTGAACAGGGCCTTGCCCGCTCCCAGCAGCACCGGGAACACCAACAGGTGGTACCGGTCGATCAGATCCGCGTCGGAGAGCCGACGCGCGAGCTCCGCGCTTCCGTGGATGAACACCGCGCCACCGTCGCCCTGCTTCGCTGCGGCGACGTCGTCGCTGGAGCGCAGGATCGTGGTCGGACCCCAGCCCTCGACCAGATCGGCCTCGGCGAGGGTCGTCGACACGACGTACTTCGGAAGCTCCTTGTACGCCGCATGGTCCTCGGAGTCGCGCCAGAACGGAGCGAATGCCTCGTAGCTCCGCCGCCCGAACATGAGCGCCGTCGTCTCATCGAGCTCCTCGCCCTTGAGCGAGAATGCCTCCGGGTCGAACTCGGTGTCCATGACCCATCCGCCGCTGCGGTGGCCCTCGGCCACGCTGCCGGGCGAGTCGAGCACCCCGTCGAGGGACATGAAGCCTGTGTAGACCAGCTCGCGTGCCATGTGGACCTTCCGTGTGTTGGAGTGGTGCAGGGGCCGGGAGCAGCGCATGCCCGTCCGGCGAGTCCGAGGTTACGGGGCAGGCTCAGCCTCGTCTTGGACGAATGCGACACACGCGCCCATCGACCACTCCCTCCGCAACCGACATCGCCGAGTCCGTGAGGCTCGGAGTCTCCCAGGAGAACCGACCCCGACACGAAACGCTCGTGCTCGGGCGCGCGATCGGTCGAGCGACTCGGCGCGGACGTCGGCGCTCGTTCGGGCACGATCTCGGCCGGGTTTCGGTTCCCTGCAACCGAAAGCCGGCCGAGATCCTGGTGACCACGATGGCGAGACGCTTCTGGGGCAGACCTGCCGGCAGGTGCGCGCAGGAACTGCCGCAAGGCGCTGCCTCGACGGTCGTGCCTGACGGCGCAGCGCGACGCACTGCCGGCCCGCGCCGCCGTTCGCGGCCGCCGGGTCGTGTTGCTACGGTGCGACGCATGTCTGCAGAACGAGTCTCCGTCACCCGCCGGATCGCCGCACCCGCGGCCGCCATCTACGCCATCGTCTCCGACCCTGCCGGCCACGTCCGCATCGACGGCTCCGGCATGCTCGAGGCGGCGGCCGACGCCACGCCGCTCACCGCAGTGGGCGACACGTTCGACATCCACATGGACCGCACCCCGCTCAACGACATCCCCGGACTGGTGAAATACAGCGTGCGCAACACGGTCACCAAGATCGAACCCGGCCACCTCGTGGAGTGGACGATCGGCGCCGTCGATCAGCCGCCGCTCGGCCACGTGTACGGCTGGCAGCTCGATGCCGTGAGCGACACCGAGACCGACGTGACGAACTACTGCGACTGGACCGACATCGTGCAGGCGCTGCGCGATGCCGGTCGCACCTGGCCGATCGTGCCCGTGGAGATGCTCGAGGAGTCGCTCGCCAAGCTCGAGCGGGTCGTCACCGAGGGCTGATCCACTCCTCGTAGAACGGCGGCATCTCGGACGCCTTGCTGCCGAACGCGGGATCGCGCTTGTCGAGGAAGGCCTGCACGCCCTCCTTGCCGTCGGCGATGCTCGTATAGAACATCGACAGCGAGTCGACCTGGTGCGCCTGCAGCGGGTGTGCCGCACCGGCGTTCCGGTACAGCATCTGGCGCGTCATCGCGATGCCGACCGGCGACTTGCCGGCGACGAACTTCTTCGCGAGCGCGTAGGCGGTGGGGAGCAGTTCATCGCCCGGCACGACCGTGCGGACCAGCCCACCGTCCGCCGCTTCCTCGGCGGTCAGGATCTCGGCCGAGTACAGCCACTCGAGCGCCTGCGACATCCCGACGAGCCGGGGCAGGAACCAGGTGGAGCACGCCTCGGGCGTGATGCCGATGCGCCCGAAGACGAAGCCGATACGAGCCCGGTCGGACGCGATGCGGATGTCCATGGGCAGCGTCATCGTTGCCCCGATACCCACCGCGGCGCCGTTGATCGCGCCGATCACCGGCGTCTTGCAATCGAAGATCGCGAGCGACACACGCCCGCCGGTGTCGCGCACACCGGCGACGATCGCCGGGTCGTCGAGGCGGTCGCGCATGTCGGCCATCGTCGGCGTCAGCGACTCGTCGAGACCGAACACGTTGCCCTCGGCGGTCAGATCCATGCCGGCGCAGAAGGCGCGTCCGGCGCCCGTGACGACCACGGCGCGGACGTCGTCGTCGTCGCTCGCCCGTTCGAAGGCGTGCACGAGCTCGTTCGCCATCTGGACGGTGAAGGAGTTCAGCTGCTCGGGCCGCGAGAGGGTGATGGTGAGGATCCCCTCGTCCAGTCCCCAGGTGATCGTCTCGTAGTCCACGTCGGCTCCTCGTTCCGCCCGCCGTCGGCGGGACTCGGCGGAGTCTCGCGGACGCATCGGACGGCCACCCAGCCGGGCACGGCCGCCGACGCCTCCCGCAGACGTCGTGCCGACGAACGTCCGGTGAACTCGGGACGACATCTCCTCCACTGAGATTGACTCAATAATCATGGAGTCATATCTTGGACTTGTGCCCGATCGACCCGACGACCTCCGACAGCGCGCCGGCATCCATGCTGCACTCGGCGAGTCCGCCAGGCTGGCCATCGTCGACCTGCTGGCAGTGTCGGACCGCTCCCCCACCGAGCTCTGCGAACACCTGCAGATCACCACCAACCTGCTGACGCACCACCTCGATGTCCTCGCCGCCGTCGGCCTCGTGTCGCGCACGACGTCCGCCGGTGACAAGCGTCGGAAGTACGTCCGCCTCGAACGAGCCCCGCTCGCCTCGCTCGCCATCGGTGGCACACCACTGCCGGGCCGCACGCTGTTCCTCTGCACGCACAACTCGGCACGATCACAGCTCGCCGCCGCCTTGTGGACCGCACGGACCGGTCGGCCGTCGGACTCGGCCGGCACCCATCCCGCCGATCGGGTGCACCGCGGGGCGATCGCCGCTGGACGACGCGCCGGGCTCGACCTGAGCGCCGCTACCCCGAAGACCGTCGACGTGATCGAAGCGGGCACCCAGGTCGTCACCGTGTGCGACCGGGCGCACGAGGAACTCACGCCCGACGACACCTGGTGGCACTGGTCGATCCCCGACCCCGTCGAGACCGGCGACGCCGACGCCTTCGACGCCGTGGTCGCCGATCTCGACGCACGAATCACCACGCTGCTCTCCCCCACCAACTGCCCGACCGGAGTCCCCCAGCCATGACCACGCCCTCTCCCGTCCGCATCGGCATCAACGGCTTCGGCCGGATGGGCCGGCTCGTCCTCCGCGCACTGCCACGCCACCCCGGCATCGAGCTCGTCCACGTCAACGAGATGAAGGGCGGCGTCGCCACCGCGGCGCACCTCCTCGAGTTCGACAGCGTGCACGGCCGCTATCCGGGATCGGTTTGCGTCGACGGCGACGCGCTCGTGATCGACGAACACCGGGTGACCTACTCCGAGCACGCGCAGCCCGGCGACATCCCGTGGGCCGACCTCGGGGTCGATCTCGTTCTCGAGAGCACTGGGAAGTTCCGCACGGTCGACACGCTCGAGCCCTACTTCGACGGAGGGGTGTCGAAGGTGGTCGTGGCCGCGCCGGTGAAGGCCCACGAGGCGCTCAACGTGGTGATGGGCTGCAACGACCACCTCTACGACCCGCAACAGCACCGGATCGTCACCGCAGCGTCGTGCACCACGAACTGCCTGGCGCCGGTCGTGAAGGTGCTCCACGGCTCGATCGGGATCGAGCGCGGTTCGATCACCACCATGCACGACGTCACCAACACCCAGGTCGTCGTCGACGCACCGCACAAGGATCTGCGTCGGGCCCGTTCGGCGCTCAACTCGCTCATCCCCACCACCACCGGTTCGGCCACTGCGATCACGATGATCTATCCGGAGCTGCACGGGAAGCTCGACGGGCTCGCCGTGCGCGTGCCGCTGCTCAACGCGTCGCTCACCGATGCCGTGTTCCAGGTGCAGCGTGAGGTGACCGTCGACGAGGTGAACGACCTGCTGCGCACCGCATCCGAGGGAGACCTCGCCGGCATCCTCGGCTTCGAGAGTCGCCCCCTCGTCTCGGCCGACTACACCAACGACACCCGCTCGGGCATCGTCGACGGGCTCTCCACGATGGTCGTCGACGGGCGGATGGTCAAGGTCCTCGTCTGGTACGACAACGAGTACGGCTACGTCTTCCGGTGGGCCGAGCTCGCCGCCAAGGTCGCGGCCGGCCTCGCTTCGGTCTCGTGAAGACCCGCAACTACGCCGTCGTCACCGGCGGCTACTGGGCGTTCACCGTCACCGACGGCGCCCTGCGGATGCTGGTGCTGCTCCACTTCCACGACCTCGGCTACTCACCGGTGTCGATCGCGTTCTTGTTCCTCGCCTACGAGTTCATGGGCATCCTCACCAACCTGCTCGGCGGGTGGGTCGGCTCACGGACCGGACTCAACCGCACCCTCGTCGTCGGTCTCGGCCTGCAGATCGCAGCGCTCGCGGCGCTCACACTGCACGACCCGGGATGGCGCGAGTGGATCTCGGTGACGTTCGTGATGACGGTGCAGGCGGTGTCGGGCATCGCGAAGGACCTGACCAAGATGAGCTCGAAGAGCGCCGTCAAGGCCGTGGCCGGCGACGGTGACGGCGCGCTGTTCAAGCTGGTCGCCGTACTCACCGGATCGAAGAACGCGCTGAAGGGCATCGGGTTCTTCGTGGGGTCGGCGCTGCTCGCGTGGATCGGCTACGACGCTGCGCTGTGGGCCATGGCGGGGGCGCTGACCGTCGCCGTCGTCGCCGTGATGCTGCTCCTCGACGAGGACATCGGCAGATCGAAGCGCAAGGCCCCACTCCGGTCGATCCTGTCGAAGTCGGTCGCGATCAACCGGCTGTCGGCCGCACGTTTCTTCCTGTTCGGCGCCCGCGACATCTGGTTCGTCGTCGCGCTGCCGGTGTTCCTCGACGAGCAGCTCGGCTGGGCGACGCAGGGCATCGGCGCGTTCCTGGCGCTGTGGGTGATCGGCTACGGCATGGTGCAGTCGGTGGCGCCGCAGGCGCTGCGTCGAGGTGGCCGCGTCGTCGACGAGGTCGCTGCGGCGCGCACCTGGGCGCTCGCGCTCACGGCAGTGTCGGCTGCGCTCGCACTCGCGGTCGCCTTCGACGTCGCCGTCACCGCGTCGGTGGTCGGCGGCCTCATCGTGTTCGGCATCGTGTTCGCCCTGAACTCCTCGCTGCACTCCTACCTGATCCTCGCCTACAGCGATGACGACGCCGTGGCGATGGACGTCGGCTTCTACTACTCCGCCAACGCCGCCGGCCGACTGGTGGGCACGCTGCTGTCGGGCGTGCTGTACCTGTGGGGCGGCCTCCCGGGCGCGCTGTGGGGATCGGCGGCGTTCGTCGCGATCACGTGGCTCCTCACACTGCGATTGCCGGCCCTGCCACGGCGGATCGAGGTCGGCACCGGAGGACGGGTAGTCTGAATCGATGAACGTCGATACAGCGAACGTCGAAACGCCACCGACCGCCAAGCTGTCCACGCTCGATCGACTGCTCCCGGTGTGGATCGGCGTGGCGATGCTGGTCGGCCTCGGCCTCGGCCGCATGTTCGACGACCTCGACGAGCAGTTGGAGCGGGTGAAGCTCGACTCGGTCTCACTCCCGATCGCGATCGGCCTCTTCGCCATGATGTACCCGGTGCTCGCAAAGGTGAAGTACCGCTCCATCGGCAGTGTGGTGAGCGACCAACGATCGCTCGTGCTGTCGCTGGTGCTCAACTGGCTCATCGGCCCCGCACTGATGTTCGCACTGGCCTGGCTGATGCTGCCCGACCTGCCGGAGTACCGCACCGGTTTGATCATCGTCGGCCTCGCCCGCTGCATCGCGATGGTGCTGATCTGGAACGATCTGGCCTGCGGTGATCGCGAACTCGCGGCCGTGCTCGTAGCGATCAACTCGCTGTTCCAGATCGTGGCGTACTCGGTGCTCGGGTACTTCTACCTCGACCTGCTGCCCGGCTGGCTCGGCCTCGACAGCGACGGCATCGACGTGACGATGTGGCAGATCGCGAAGTCCGTGCTGATCTTCCTGGGCGTGCCGCTGCTCGCCGGCTTCCTCACCCGCAGCTTCGGCGAACGGGCCAAGGGCACCGAGTGGTACGAGCAGCGGTTCCTGCCGAAGATCGGACCCGTCGCGCTCTACGGCCTGCTGTTCACGATCGTGATCCTGTTCGCATTGCAGGGCGACCGGATCACCAACCAGCCCTGGGACGTCGCCCGTATCGCACTGCCGTTGCTCGTCTACTTCGCGATCATGTGGTTCGGATCGTTCGCGATCGGGCTCCGGATGCACCTGCCGTACGACCGGAACGCGTCGATTGCGTTCACGGCCGCAGGGAACAACTTCGAACTCGCGATCGCGGTGGCGATCGGGGTGTTCGGCGTGTCGTCGGGACAGGCCCTCGCCGGGGTCGTCGGACCGCTCATCGAGGTGCCGGTGTTGGTGGGACTGGTGTACGTCGCACTGTGGGCGAAGCGCCGCTGGTACGCCACCCCGGTCGCCTGAACGGGCGGCGTCGACGCCGCCAGATCCGTCAGGCGGGCGTCGCGATCCCGCCGCGCAAGCCGTTCTCGAGGCTCGCGAACCGGTGCGCGGCGAGCCAGAGCCGCAGCAGGTGACGGCGCTCCGCCGGGTCGTCGTCGTCCTCGTACGCCTCGCGGGCGTGGAGGATGCGGCCGTTGTTGATCAGCTGCACGTCGCCCGGCTCGAACGCCATCTCCAGGTGGAAGGCCGGATCGTTGGCGAGCGACTCGAGCAGCGCCATCGCCTCGAGCTGCGCCGAGGTGAGGCGTGGGACGTCGGCATGGCGCTGCGCCTCACGGATGTACCACCCGAGGTAGAACAGGCGCGGCACCCCGTCGATGTCGTGGAGCGGGGCGAGGCGGAACCAGGGTTGCTCGCCCGGCGCCTCCTCACCCTGTCGGTCCCAGTACATCGGTGCGTACAACTCCTCGAGCAGGTCGGGACGCCGTCGCAGGATCTCGACGTGGAGCGTGAGGGAGCTGACGATCCGGCTCTCGCCACCCGAGCGGGCCCGGTGCAGGCAGAGCAGTCCGATGATGTCGGCGCCGTCGGTGTGGAAGTCCTGACGTTCCCTCGTGCGGTACAGCCGAGCCTTCACGCCGGTCGGGAGACGTTCGTCGCGCACATGGGTGAGCAGATCGCCGTTGGCGTTCTGGCTCACCGGGCGACCGAGGTGGAGCCCCAGGCCCATGTACGCCAACTCGACCTGCTGTTCGTCGAGCAGGTCGATGGGGAACCGGCGGAGCAGGAGGAAGCCCCGGCCCGACGCCAGAACATCCGACCAGGCCGCGACGTGAGGTTCGAGATCGCCGAGAGCGAACGCAGAACAGGGCGCGGTCGCGAGTTCGTCGAGCGTCATGCCGTTGCGCTGCGCCTGCTCGACGGCGGCCACGATCGCAGCTCGCTGCACGTCGTCGAGCGCGACCGTCCAGTCGTCGGCCGTCAGGTCGGCCGGCCGCCACGCTGCAGGGCCACCCTGCGCGCTGCGGCCGGTCCGGCCCGACGTGGCGACGTCGATGTCGTCCGGCATCGGATCAGCAGCAGTTGCCGGTCTTGACACCGAGCGCCACCATCTCGAGCGCCACCATCTCGGGCGCCACGACGGCGACGTCGCCGGGGGCGCAGCATGCCGAGTCGGGCGGCAGCATCACCTGGGCGTCGGCGAGCACCGTGTAGATCTCCCACGGGATCTCGGGGCCCGAGACCCACACCTTGTCCTGTACGGCGTAGCAACACGTAGTGGCGTCCTGCACCTCGCAGGCCGCACCTTCGGCCTGCATGCGGGCCGCGGCGGCCGCGACTTCATCGGTGGACTCCACCTCCACCCCCACGTGGTTCAGCGTGCCCGGTTCGCCGGCACCTGCGATCAGCACCAGCTTGAGCGGTGGTTCTGCGATGGCGAAGTTGGCGTAGTTCTCCCGGATCTTCGCGGGCGGGGTGCCGAAGAGCTTCGTGTAGAACTCGATCGAGGCGTCGAGGTCGCCCACGTTCAGCGCCAGTTGGACTCGTGACATGTCGTTGTCTCCTTCGTTCGTGGTGCGATGCGTTCACCGCACTACATCGACGATCGTCAATGTATCGCCATGATCGCGAATACATCGACGTTCGTCAATCAATTTCCTTCGACGTTCTTCGATACAGTACTCCCATGGCTGCTCGGACGAAGACGGCGACGGACCCCATCGCATGCTGCACCCCGGTGCGCACCGACTCGCTCGACGAAGTCGACGCCGAACTGCTCGCCCGATCGTTCGCCGCGCTGTCGGATCCGATCAGGCTGCGGCTGCTGTCGTTCATCACCTCCGCCGAGGGTGAGGTGTGCGCCTGCGATCTGGTCGAGCCCTCGGGCCGTTCGCAGCCCACCGTGAGCCACCACATGAAGATCCTGGTCGACGCCGGCCTCGTCACGCGGGAGAAGCGCGGCCTGTGGGTGTGGTACCGGGCAGCACCCGCTCGCCTGGATGCGCTCCGAGCGGTCCTCGGCTGACGCCGACGGCGCCCTGGCACTCAACCGTTCGAGGCGTCCCAGCGGGAGTGGCGCACCGGCTCGTTGATCAGCGCGATCAGCGCCGCCTGCGACGACACCCCGAGCTTGGAGAAGATGTTCTTCAGGTGATTCCGCACCGTGTTCTGGCTGAGGTAGAGCCGCTCCCCGACCTGGCGCACCCGGTAACCGGCAGCGATGAGCCGCGCCACCTCTCGCTCGCGCTCGGTGAGCCGCGACGAGACGTCGTCGGGCAGCACTGCCACCGGCAGGCTCGGCGGCAGCACGATGCCCTCCACCCCGCCGCGGGGGGACCGACGGGCCAGGAGCCGCATCGTCTGCGACGACATCGCGTCGACGGCCCGACGCACGATGAGCTCGTAGGAGGTGGTAGCCCCGGCCGTGACGGAGTCGACCACCTCGGCCACCGCACGACGATCGCCCGGCACCATCTGCGCGGCGAGCCGACGATCGCCCTCGACGATGGGATACGGCCACCGGATCAGCACGCCCTGCGGATCCGTCTCGAACAGGAACGACCGTTCCGGCGTCTCGTTGTGCGACATCAGTTCGTCCCATTCGAACAACGCAAGCCGGCTGATGGACCGGGACATGAGCAGCGTCGAATGGATGGCCAAGGCCGTCGCCTCCGGCGAGGTGAGCTCGCGGGGCCGCGCCGCGAACGCGAACACCACATGGCTCGACCCGGGCAGCGAACGGGCGCCACCGACCACCCAGAGCGCCGAGATCCCTCGCGACGACATCACCGCGTGCAGGTCTGGCGCTGCGTCCTCGAGCAACACGGTCGACACGCCGGCAGCGACCACCCTCGCCGCCCAACCTTCGGTGCGATCGAGGTCGTCGGCGAAGGCCGACACGTCGACGTCGGTGCTCGACCCGTGGATCATCAACTGCTGGTCGAGCCGCGCTCCCCAACGAAGGACGAGGTGCACGGTGCACGCCTCCGCCTCGGCACTGAGGCGATCGAGTTCGTCGGCGACATGCCGCCGGAACGTGTCGGGGCACGGCGCGGCCGACAGCTCGTCGGCCATCGACGCCAGGTCGATCAGCGAGATGTCGAACATCCTCATGGGGTCAGCCCCGACCCGTCCACGAGATCCTTCCCTCCCCTGCCCCTCCCGCCGCCGGACGCACCGGCAGCGAGAACGCGAAGGGTACGCCACCGTCGCCCGAGCACCGAGGGCGCATTCGGAAATGGTCTGTTTTGGACTAGCGGAACCTGGGTAGAGGGCATCGGGCACCGGTCCGATCAGGGGGGTACGTCACCTTCCTCGACCCGGATCAGGTCTCGACACTGGTTGGTTCATGAGTTGGTTCATTTTCGGTCAGGACACGGAGCAGGCCGTTCCGTACCCTCACCGGTGATCTCGGGGAGACCTCAGCGTGGACACTGTGACGAACGGAAGCGAGCTCCTGGCCGAGTACGCCGACGATCGGTCCGGGGGCGAGCGCGTGGCGCTGCGGTGCACCGTGCGCATCACGACCGAGCATTTGCTCACCCTCGCGACGGACGCAGGCGCGACGACGCCGACGACCGGCACGATCGTCGACCTCACCATCGGCGGTCGCCGGTACCGGTCAACGGTGCAGCAGAGCGACGTCTCCGCCTTCACACTGCTCCGCCCGCGCGAGCTCGAGGACGTCGAGCGCCACGCCCCGAGCAGCGGACTCTGGCCGGACTGAACAGCGTCCGACGACGTCCGAGCAGGAGTCGCCGGTACCGGCCGGTCGCACACCGTTGCGCGGACTCCCGACCGCGACACCGGACCGGCTCGCCCGCCGACGGTTCGATGTCCGCCGACCGTGCGGAGGTAACGTCCGATCGGCGACCCGGCTCCACGCGGGTCGACGAGGGGGACGCTCATGAACGGTGACCAGGCGATGCGGGCACACTCGGCGACGTTGCCGAGCCCGGTGTTCGAGCACCCTGCGTGGGTGACGCCACCGCCGCTGACGCGATCGACCGTGGCGATCGTGACGTCCGCCGCGCTGTATGCCGCCGGCGACGAGGCCTTCGGTGCTGCCGACACCGGGTATCGACTCATCGACCGCGACCGGCGCGATCTGGTGCTCGGCCATTGGAGCCCCAACTTCGACCGAGCCGGCGTCGCCGTCGACCTCAACGTCGTCTACCCCATCGACCGCCTGGAGGAACTGGCTGCTGCGGGCACCATCGGCGGGGTCGCGCCGCGTCACGTGAGCTTCGCCGGCAACCAGCCCGACGACGTCTCCACCATTCGACTCGACTCGGGGCCGGCAGCCGCCGCGGCATTGCGGGCCGACGGCGTCGACGTGGTGATCCTGACGCCCGTTTGACCGCTGTGCACGCGCACCGTGAGTGTGCTCGCCCACGTGTTCGAAGCAGCCGGCATCGCAACCGTCGTGCTCTCCTCCGTACGCGAGATGGCCGAGAAGACCGCGCCACCGCGTGCGCTGCACTGCGAGTTCCCGCTCGGCCGGCCGCTGGGGCGTCCGGGGGACGCCGCGTTCCAGCACGACGTGCTCGCCCGCGCGTTCGCACTGCTCAGCCTCCCGTCCGGCCCCGTCCTCGTCGACCACCCCGAGGTGATCGAGGCCGATGAATCGCCGCTCTCCTGCACGCTGCCGCCACGGTTCGACCCGTCGCTGCCGCCCGCGGTCGACGAGGCCCGCGGCCTGCGCCGGGCGTACGACCGGGCGCTCGCCCGACGCGGGGTCACCTCCGTCGGCCGTGTCATCGACGCCGACGGCGTGCCGGGCGCGCTCGCCGTACTCCACGCGATCGCGGAAGGTGCCGACTGGAAAGACGCCGGCATCCCGGGCGGCAACACCACTGCGGTCTGCCACGACATCCGCACCTACTACGAGGAGGCCGCGCTCGAACTCGCCGACGGCCCCGTACCCGGTGGGCGCGCCGTCGAGGACTGGTACTTCGAGCAGACCGAGGCCGGAGCCACCGTGCTCAAGGCTCGCGCCGCCATCCGCGACGGCGGCGGCAAGTTCCCGGTGTGGTTCTACATGACCCCCGGGCAGCGCTGATCAGGCGAAGCCCGCGGCCTTGGCCACCTGGTGGTAGTCGACCGGGCTGAGGCACGCCTGTGCCGCGGCGCGGAACATCTCGAAGATCTCCGGCGGAGCGCCCTGGTACATCCCGCCGAGCATGTTCAGGCGCTCCGAGAAGTTCATCGACGGCACCATGTAGCGGATGAACACGCACATCTCCGGCGGCGGCACGCTGCCGCGGATCTGGTTCGTCACGCCTTCGAGCTCGTCGTCGGACAGCACCGCGTTCAGCGCCGGCATCACGTGGTCCTCCTCGAACCGGAGGTGGCCGAGGTACATCGCGGTGAAGTCGGCGAGGTCGAGATGGAACCGTCGCAGCAGCGGCCACCGTTCGGATGCAGGGGCCGTCGCCAGTTCGTTCGCCGCAGCATCGAGACGCTCGAGATGCTCGTCGCTCACGCGGTGCGCGGCCTCGAGGTCGTCCCGCAGGTGCGAGGCGTGGGCCGCGACGAGGTGGTCGCAGAAATCGTCCTCGTGCGTGTGGTGCCCTTCGAGCACCATCTTCACGTCGAGCCACTCGCCCACCAGCCGAGCGACAGCGGCGTCATCGGCGGCGTCGGTGTGCCCCGCCATCGTCGTCACGCCGAACAACGCGAACCGCATCGCCTTGTGGATCTCGCGATACACGTCCCACGCGATCATTCCTCCGTCGACCGTGCCCATTCGGCCCTCCTCCACCTGTCCTTGCCAGCCTGCCCGGACGCGCCCCGCCCGGCGAGCGAGCACCGTAGCCGCACCGGTTTCGGAGCTGACGTGTTTCCCCAAGACGGGTCGGCCGAGGCCGTCGTCCTGTTCAGGCTCGACGGAACGCGGGCGGCCGACGTTCGATCATCGCCCGGGTCCCCTCGGCGAAGTCCGCCGTGGCCCGCAGCCGCGCCTGCTCGGCGGCCTCGTGCACGGTGGCGGCGGCCACCCGGTCGGCGAGGTCACCGCGCAGGGTGGCCCTGATCGACTCGACGGCCAGCGGGGCCGAACCGGCGAACTCCCGGGCGAACGCAACGGCAGCGTCGCGCACCGTCTCGAGCGATGCCAGCCGGTCGGCGAGCCCCAGCGCGACGGCCTCCTCCCCGCCGACACGACGGCCCGTGTACAACAGCTCGGCCGCGGCCTGTTCGCCGACGAGGCGGGGCAGCGTCACCGAGAGGCCGAAACCCTGGTGGAAACCGAGGCGTGCGAAGTTGGCACTGAACCGTGCCTCGGGCGCGGCGACTCGGAAGTCGGCGGCGAGCGCGAGGCCGAGTCCGCCACCGATCGCGGCACCCTGCACCGCGGCGATGATCGGCTTGCGTGTGCGGAACAGCCGCACCGCAGCCGCGTAGAGATCCTCCGTCGTCGTCGCCACGCCCCCGGCGGGCGCGCGGAAGTCGGCGCCGGCCGAGAAGTGCTTGCCCTGCGCGCACAGCACGATGGCGCGTATGTCGTCGTCCGCGTCGAACGTCTCGAGCGCATCGGCGGCCCGAGCGACCATCTCGACCGAGAAGAAGTTGTCGGGCGGCCGGCACAGCTCGACGATGCCGACGTGGGGTCCGCCGAGCGCTGTCCGGACGATGGGGTCGTCGCTCATCCTGCTGCCTCACCGTGTGATGCATCAGCCGACAGGTTGCGGGCGAACAGGTCGACGAGCACCTCCCAGTGCCGGGCGTCGGCCACGGGGTCGTACGCGGGTCGGTCGTCGAACGCGAACCCGTGGTGGTTGCCCCAGTAGCGCTCCACCGTGCCGCGCACGCCTGCCTCCCGCATCGCCGCCTCGAAGCGATCGACCATCTCGAGCGGCACGTAGTCGTCGTGCTCGGCGGCGCCGACGTACAGCTCGCCGGTCACCTCGCCGAGTCGGAGGTGCGGGGAGTCGGCGGCCTCGACGTGGAGCCGGACGCCGTAGAACGATGCCGACGCCCGCACCCGCCCGGCGTGCTCGGCGGCGACGAACAGGGCGAACGGTCCGCTCATGCAGTATCCGACGCACCCGGCGACGGTTGCGTCGGCGGCCGCGTCCTGTTCGGCGAACGTGAACAGCGCACCGGCATCGCGGGCCACCATCCGGTTGCCGAGCGCACCCATCAACTCGCGCATCCGTTCGAACGACTCACGGCTGGCGAAGTCGAGCTCGAATGCGGGCGTGGTGCGGTAGTACAGGTTGGGCAGCATCACGTAGTACCCGTGGTCGGCGAGCCTCGTGGCCATCGAGTGCAGCAGCGGCCGCTTGCCCGGCGCATCCATCAGGAACAGCACCACCGGGAACGGACCACCCTCGGACGGATGCACCACGAAGGTGCCCATGGCACCCTCTCCGGTGTCGATGTCGACGTGACGAGCTGACGTGGCGACCATGCTTTGACGGTACCCCAGGGCCCGCGTCGCTCGATCCGTCGGGCCGCCCGATGGTCGGACGGGCGGTCGGCCGCGTCCGACTCAGACGGTCGGGACGTTGCCGTTCGAGCGATCGGCGGCGACCTGCTGCGCCATCAGATCGAGCGTGGCGCCGCGCAGCGACCTGACCGTGCCGGCATAGGCACGTCGGTGCAGCGCTGACATCTGCGCGGCCGCAGCCACGGCCGTCTCGAGCACGTCGGCCTCGGGCACGACGCGGTCGAGGAACCCTGCCTCCACTGCACCCCGGCCGTCGGTCACCTCGGCGGTCGCCACGGCCCGTTGCAGGTGTCGCTTGCTCAGGCGCTCGACGGAGATCGTCATCGCCCAGGCGGGCAGCACCATGCCGATCGCCACCTCGTTGAGACCGATCTTGCACTCCACGTCCGCACCGATCCGCAGGTCGCACCCGAGCAGCAACAGCGCACCCGCTGCGAGGGCGTGGCCGGTGCAGGCCGCGACCACCGGGACCGAGCTGCCGTACAGCCGCTGCACGAGGGCGCCACCGTCGCTGACGAGCGCAGCGACGGCCGACCAATCGCCGCCGCGCATCACGTCGAGATCGAAGCCGGCGCAGAACTTGCCGGGGCGGCCGTGCAGCACGAGGGCGGCGACCGACTCGTCGGCCTCCGCCTCGTCGAGGGCGGACTCGATCGCCCGGATCATCGTGGTGGACAGGGCGTTGGCCTTGCCGTCGTCCAGATGGGCGACCAACACGTGGTCGCGGCGTTCGATGGTGACCGGTCCTGACGTCATGCCGTGAGGGTAGGCCAGCGGACCGGACCGGTGCTGATCCCACGATCAGCCTCGGTTTCTGGACCGGTCCAGAAACCGAGGTCGACCGTCTAGGCTGTGCGGCCGTGGACAACGGGCGCACCCCTGTCGAGTCGCCCGGCCGGCCGGGGTCGAAGCGCGCCGCGATCGCCGTCGCTGCCCTGTTCCTGGTGAACGGCGCCACGTTCTCGAACTGGTTGCCCCGCATCACCGAGATCCGCGACGAGCTCGGGCTCGGCAACGCCGGACTGGGGGCCACCCTCGTGGGCGGCGGTCTCGGCGGCGTGATCGGCGCGCTGCTCGTGGGGCGGGTGTCCGAACGGCTCGGGAGCAGCCGCCTGCTCACCCTCGCTGCGGTCACGCTCTCGATCGGCATGCCGCTGATCGCGTTCGCGCCGCACGCCCTCGTGCTGATGCTGCTGCTCACCCTGCTCGGCACGTTCGACGTGTTCAACGACGTCGCGATGAACACCCAGGGCGTGATGGTGCAGGAGCGACTGCAGCGCCAGATCATGAACCGGCTCCACGGCATGTGGAGCCTCGGGTTCACCGGCGGCGCACTCCTCGGCTCCGTGGCCCGGGCGACGGAGATCTCGATCCGGTGGCACCTCGCCGTCGTCGGCGCCGTGCTGCTGTGCACCGTGCTCGTGGTGCGGCGATGGTTCATCCCCGTCGACGATCCTCACGAGACCGAGTCGCACGTGCCGGCCACGGCTGGCCGACGCGGGCCGACCGTGCCGATGATCGCCATGGCACTCGCAGCCATCGGCGCGATCGCGCTCGAGGTTGCGCCGAACGACTGGGGATCGGTCTTGCTGACCGACGTGTTCGACGCCGGCCGCCTCGGCGGCTTCGGCACCGTCGCCTGCGCCGGTGCGATGCTCGTGGGTCGCCTCGGCGGCGATCACGTGCAGGAACGGATCGGCGACGACCGCCTCATGACCCTCGCGATGTGGCTCGTCGGCACCGGCACCGTCGTGACCGTCCTCGCGCCCACGGCCGTCGTCGCTGTGCTCGGCCTGGTCGTGTGGGGCCTCGGCCTCTCTGTCGTGTTCCCCCAGCTGTACGCGACGGCAGCGCGCCTGCCGGGCACGTCGGCGGGGGCAGGTCTCGGCTGGATGCTGCTCGGCCAGCGCTTCGGGGCGATGCTCACGGCGGTGCTGATGGGCACCGTCTCCCAGTGGCAGGACCTGCGGGTCGCGTTCGCCTCGGTGTGCGGCGCCGCGCTCGTGCTGCTGCTCGTGTCGCTGCGCACCGCGAGTTCTGCTGCCCGACCGACGGCCACGGCCGCAGCCGCGTCGTCAGCGACGCCGTCGGCCCCGTAACGGCGCACGTCACACCAGTCGAACGGTCCCCGGGAGCATTCGGCCCGTTGACGGCGAGGGTTGCTCGGTAACGTGCGGCAACCCATGCTGATCCGACTCCTGCGTTCCCACCTGCGTCCCTACCGACGCCAGCTGCTCTGGGTGGTGGTGTTGCAGGCGCTCCAGGCGACGGCCGGCCTGTACCTCCCCCGCCTCAACGCCCGCATCATCGACCAGGGCGTCGCCACCGGCGACACCGGCTACATCTGGCGCACCGGCGGCATCATGCTCGCCGCGACCCTCGCCCAGATCTCGTTGTCGATCGTGGCCGTGTACATCGGCTCGAAGGTGGCGATGGCGTTCGGCCGCGACGTCCGCAAGGACCTGTTCGACCGCGTCACCGACTTCTCCGCTCGCGAGGTCGCCACCCTCGGCGCGCCGTCGCTGATCACGCGCATCACCAACGACGTGCAGCAGGTGCAGATGCTCGTGCAGATGGGCCTGACGATGCTGATCGCCGCGCCGATCACGGCCGTGGGCGGCATCATCATGGCCCTGCGCGAAGACGTCGGCCTGTCGTGGCTGCTGTTCGTGAGCATCCCGGTGCTGCTGCTGATCGTCGGCAACATCATCCGCCAGATGGTGCCCGAGTTCCAGCGGATGCAGGACCGCATCGACAACCTCAACCGCGTGCTGCGCGAGCAGATCACCGGCATGCGCGTGGTGCGCGCCTTCGTCCGCGAGCCGAACGAGGCCGTGCGATTCGCCGCAGCGAACGACGACGTCACCGAGAGCGCACTCAGGTCGGGCCGGCTGATGTCGTTCATGTTCCCGACCGCCGTGGTGATGACGAATGTCGCGAGCGTGGCCGTCGTGTGGTTCGGGTCGAACCGCATCTCCACCGGCGACATGCAGGTGGGCGCGATGGTCGCCTACATCAGCTACCTCGTGCAGATCCTGATGTCGGTGATGATGGCGACGTTCATCGGCTCGCTGTGGCCGCGCGCCTCGGTGAGCGCCGACCGAATCGAGGAGGTGCTCGACACCGCGTCGTCCGTCGTCGTGCCTGAACAGCCGGTGACGTCCACGCCGCTCCACGCGACCGTTCAGTTCGTCGGCGCGTCGTTCGGGTACCCCGGCGCCGAGAGCGACGTGCTCCACGACATCACCTTCACCTGTCTGCCCGGCCAGACGACGGCGATCATCGGCAGCACTGGCTCGGGCAAGACCACGCTGCTCGGCCTCGTACCACGGCTGTTCGACGCCACGTCTGGAGCGGTACTGGTGAACGGCGTCGACGTGCGCGACCTCGACCCGGTGGTGCTCGGCGAGAGCATCGGTCTCGTCCCCCAGAAGCCGTACTTGTTCTCCGGCACGGTCGCGAGCAACCTGCGCTACGGGCGGCCCGATGCCACCGACGAGGAGATGTGGCACGCGCTCGAGGTTGCCCAGGCCGCGGACTTCGTGCGCGCCATGCCGGGCGGGCTCGAGACCCCGATCGTGCAGGGCGGCAGCAACGTCTCCGGAGGTCAGCGGCAGCGACTCGCCATCGCACGAGCGCTCGTGCGACGGCCGCAGATCTACCTCTTCGACGACTCGTTCTCGGCGCTCGACGTGGCCACCGACGCACGGCTGCGCGCCGCGTTGAAACCCGAGACCAAGGACGCCGCCGTGCTGCTCGTGGGCCAGCGCGTGGCCACGATCTCACAGGCCGACCAGATCCTCGTGCTCGAGGACGGACGGTTGGTGGGTGTCGGCACGCACACCCAGCTGATGGCCTCGTGCCCCACCTACCTCGAGATCGTCGAGTCGCAGCTGCAGGTGGACGCGGCATGAGCACCGACGAATCCGTGCGACCCACCACCGACGACGGCGCACCGGCGACCGACGGCGCGGCGATCAAGCCGCCCTCCACCGAGGCCCGGGCCGGCGCCGGCGGCCGCTTCCACTCGGTCGGCGTGCCGACCGAGCGCTCGAAGGACTTCCAGGGCACCGCCTCCCGCCTGTCCGAACGCATGCGCACCGAGCGTCGCGGCGTCGTGATCGTCATCACCCTCGCCGTCGTGAGCGCCACCATGGTCGTGTTCGGACCGAAGGTGCTCGGATGGGCCACCGACGAGGTGTTCGACGGCATCACGGGCCGCAACGGTCCGGCCGGCATCGACTTCGGCCGTCTGCACCGCATCCTGCTGTTCGCGCTCGCCCTGTACCTCGTGTCGTACGCGCTGGCGACGCTGCAGGCCTGGGTGCTCGCCGGCATCGTGCAGCGCACCATGAACACGCTCCGCAACGACGTGGAGGCCAAGCTCAACCGGTTGCCGCTCGGCTACGTCGACGCGCAGCCCCGCGGCGACCTGCTGAGCCGGGTCACCAACGACATCGACAACGTCGCCCAGAGCCTGCAGCAGACCCTCAGCCAGCTGCTCACCTCGGCGCTCACGATCGTCGGCGTGCTGGTGATGATGTTCTGGATCTCGCCGCTGCTCGCCCTGGTGGCGGTCGTCACGGTGCCGACGTCGATCTTCTCGATGAAGGCGATCGCCAAGCGTTCCAAAACCCGCTTCATGGCGCAGTGGAAGCACACCGGTGCACTCAACGCACAGGTCGAAGAGGTGTTCACCGGCCACGCGATCGTGCGGGCCTTCGGCCGCCAGGGCCAGGCTCGCGAGCGCTTCGCGGCCACCAACCAGCAGATGTACCAGGCCGGCTTCGAGGCCCAGTTCGCGGCCGGGTCGATCCAGCCGATGATGATGTTCCTCGGCAACGTCGGCTACGTCGCGATCGCCGTCGTCGGCGGCCTGCGGGTGTCGTCGGGGGCGCTCGGCCTGGGCGACGTGCAGGCGTTCATCCAGTACCAGCGCCAGTTCACGATGCCGCTCACCCAGTTCGCCTCGATGATCAACGTGCTCCAGTCGGGCATCGCCTCGGCCGAGCGCGTGTTCGAATTGCTGGACGCTCCGGAAGAGCCGGCGGACGTCCCCACTTCCGCCACCGCTCTTCCGGCCGTCGGACGCGTGGCGTTCGAGCACGTCTCGTTCCGCTACCAGCCCGACCGGCCGCTCATCACCGATCTGTCGCTGGTGGCCGAACCGGGCACCACCGTCGCCATCGTCGGCCCCACCGGCGCCGGCAAGACCACGCTCGTCAACCTGCTGATGCGCTTCTACGACCTGCAGGCGGGACGGATCACCCTCGACGGTCGCGACATCGCCGAGATGCCCCGTCGTGAGCTGCGCGAACAGCTGGGCATGGTGCTGCAGGACACGTGGTTGTTCGGGGGCACCATCCTCGAGAACATCCGCTACGGCAACCCGGATGCGACCGACGACGAGGTGCACGCCGCAGCGCGGGCCACCTACGTCGACCGCTTCGTGCACTCGCTCCCGCTCGGCTACCAGACCGTCATCAACGACGAGGGCAGCAACGTGAGTGCCGGCGAGAAGCAGCTCATCACCATCGCCCGCGCGTTCCTGTCGGACCCGACGATCCTCATCCTCGACGAGGCGACCAGCTCGGTCGACACCCGCACCGAGGTGCTGATCCAGCGGGCGATGGCGGCGCTCCGCCAGCAGCGCACGAGCTTCGTGATCGCCCACCGCCTGTCGACGATCCGCGACGCGGACGTGATCCTGGTGATGGACGCTGGCCGCATCGTCGAGCAGGGCAACCACCACGAGCTGCTCGTGAAGCAGGGCGCGTACTTCGAGCTGTACCAGTCGCAGTTCGCCGGCGCCGCCACCGACCTCACCTGATCCCGCCTCGCCCGGCAGGGCCAGCGCCCGACCGGTTCGGGTACCGGTGTGGCGCGTCGGGTACCGTCGGCTCGGACACAGACCTGAGGGGGCTCCTGTCATGAAGACCGCGATCACCGACATGTTCGGCATCGACGTCCCGATCCTCGCCTTCACGCACTGCCGCGACGTGGTCGCTGCCGTGTCGCGAGCCGGCGGCATGGGCGTGCTGGGCGCCGCAGCGCACACGCCCGAGCAGCTCGAGATCGACCTGAAATGGATCGAGGACGAGATCGGCGATCGCCCCTACGGCGTCGACGTGATCGTGCCGGCGAAGTACGCGGGCTCCGACGAGGGCGGACTCACGATGGACAGCATCAAGAGCATGATCCCGGCCGAGCACCGAGAGTTCGTCAACCGGTTGATGGAGAAGTACGACGTGCCGCCGTTCGAGGCGGACGATCGTCCTCGCCGCGATCCCGCCGACGCCGCCGGCACTGCCGCCCCGTTCTCCGCAGCGATGATGGATCCGCTGCTCGAGATCTCGCTCGCCCATCAGCCTCGCCTGCTCGTCAACGCCCTCGGCCCGCCGCCCGGGCACATGATCGACCGCTGCAAGGAGGAGGGTCGTCTGATCGGCGCCCTCGCCGGCAAGGCCCAGCACGCCGAGCGTCACGTGAACGCCGGTGTCGACCTGATCATCGCCCAGGGCGCCGAGGCCGGCGGCCACACCGGCGAGGTGGGCACGATGGTGCTCATCCCCGAGATCGTCGACGCGGTCGCACCCGTGCCGGTGCTCGGTGCCGGTGGCATCGGTCGCGGTCGCCAGATGGCTGCGGCGATGGCGCTCGGCGCACAGGGCGTGTGGTGCGGCAGCGTGTGGCTCACCACCGACGAGGCCGAGACGCACCCGGTCGTGAAGCAGAAGTTCCTGGCCGCCTCCTCGAGCGACACGCTGCGCTCGCGCTCGCTCACCGGCAAGCCCGCCCGCCAGCTCCGCAGCGCGTGGACCGACGAGTGGGACGATCCTGCCAACCCCAAGCCGCTCGGCATGCCGCTGCAGCCGATCCTCGTCGCCGAGGCCCGGGCCCGCATCGACCGCGGCTCGTACCGCGCCGGTTCGGGCGCCGAGCAGCTGGCGAACTACTTCGTCGGCCAGATCGTCGGCTCGATGAACGTCGCCAAGCCCGCCGCGCAGGTGGTGTTCGACATGATCGACGAGTTCATCGACGCCGTGCAGGGCCTCACCCGCCAACTCGACGCCTGAAGGTTCCGTGAGCCAAACGCCGCGTCACGCGGCGTTTCGCTCACGGATGATCGTTGTTCGTGAGCCAGGCGCCGCGTGACGCGGCGTTTCGCTCACGGAACTTCGGTCGGTGGTGTCATGCGATCATCGGCGTCGTGCGAGTGACTCGTCGTGGATGCCGTTGACGCCGACCGATCGGTCACCGACGCCAGCCCGGTCTCGGGCGAACCGGTGCGGGTGGTCGAGTCGTTCGACGTGTTCTATCGGCGCGAGCGACGCGGGCTGGTCGCCCTCGCCTACGCACTCACGGGCGACGCCGACGTCGCCGACGACCTCGCCCACGAAGCCCTCACGGCTGCCGGTCGGCGCTGGGACGAGATCGGCGCGTTGGAACTCCCGATCGGCTGGGTCAGACGGGCGGTCGCCAACCGGTCGACGTCGTTCATCCGCCGGCGCATCGTCGAGGCGAAGGCGCTCCCCCGTCTGATCTCGCGTGCAGAGACGACGACGTTTCCGTCGATGCCGAGCGAGAGCGAGCACCTCTGGGCAGCGATCCGAAAGCTGCCTCGTCGTCAGGCGCAGGTGATCACGTTGAAGGCGCTGTTCCGGCTGTCGCTGCAGGAGATCGCCGACGAGCTCGGCATGTGCAAGGAGACCGCGCAGACCCACCTGGCCCGGGCTCGAACCGCGCTCACGAACTCCCTCGAGCAGGAGGACCTCCGATGATCGACCTCGACGAACGCCTCGATCGCGCCGCACACGACCTGTGGGCCGCAGTGCCGACCAACGCTCGGGCCGCCCGTTCGCCGCAGTGGACGCGTCACACGCGGATGGTGGCCGCGACTGCGGCCGCCGCGACTCTCGTCATCGCCCTCGGCGCCGTATGGGCATCGCGCGACGCCCCGGCGGACGACACCACCACCGCAGCGATCCCGCAGACCACGGTCGCAGAGACCACCATCCCGCAGACGACCGTCGTCCCGCCTGCCGCCGCGCCGTCGACGGTGTCCGATGCCGCCGATCTCCCCGTTCCGGGCTCGATCCTCACCTCCGAAGCCGAGTACGTGATCCAGGAGGGCGACTACCCGGCGACGGTCGCGATGATGTGGGGGATCGCGTTCGAAGACCTCGCGACTCTGAACGGGTGGACCCTAGAGGAGAACGGCATCGTGCCCGAGTGGCCCGGCGTCGGCGCGACGATCCGCATCCCCGCCGGCGCGACGGTCCCTGGCGGTCTCGACGATGCCACCGGTGTAGACGTGTTCGAGCAGGAGATGCAGGTGACGATCACGTCGGACTTCTCGTGC
>CAUJET010000022.1 GCA_963169665.1 Actinomycetota bacterium
GCGCTCGTGACGGATCGGCCGCATTCGCCGCAGAACATCGCCCCCAACGGAAGCTCTGTCGCGCAGTAGGAGCAGTTCACAGTGCAGTCCTATCGCTTGAACAGGTCTCTGACACTATAACCACCGAGTGAGCGAAGCGAGATTCGTGCCTTCAGCCTCTGCCAGCGGGTGAGCCCCTCGTCGAGCGAGGCGTGCAGCTCATCCACTGCCCGCCACACGCTGTCGACATCGGATGCCACCGGCTCATCCGGCGAGAAGATCGCCCGATCGGCAACGGCCGCCAGAACCTGGGACTGGACACCGCCCGCGATAGTAGCCACTTCACTGCGCGTGGCGGATGCGGCGGGGCTGAGTCCGTGATCGATGACGGCGTCCTCGAACTCCTGCCAACCCCCGCTGATCTGTTCGATGGCGCTGGGAGCGTGCCTGCGCAGACGCCGCCGCCGGAGCTTGGCGGCGATGATCAACAGAAACGGCGCCACGACGATTGCTGCGGCCAACAGCACCCAGCCGATGACACGGAGCAGCACCAGCAGGACCTGGAGCACCGGGTCGAGATCGGGCGGAAGCTCCTGCTCGCTGTCGGGAGTGGTCTGTCGGTCGAACCGTTCGGAGTCCACGACGGGCGGGGGAACGATCGTGGGCGGACGCGACACCTGCGCATTGTCGGGAGGCTGCTCATCCGGGATCTCTCGCAACGGCGGAGTGGGGTCGAGAGCCACCCACCCGAACTGGGCCGTGCTGACCTCGATCCATGCCGAGACGTCTGACCCCCGCACCACCCCGGACTGGGGCTGGAACCCCAGGACGACGCGGGCCGCAAAGCCGAGCTGATTGGCCATGAGCGCTGCGGCGACCGCATACTGCTCGGCGTCGCCAATCATGCGCGGCGCACTGAGCAGCTCGGCGATGCGGTCCGCGGCGTGGCCGGAGCGGCTGGCGGGCTCGTCTGCGCCGACTCCGTGACTGATGTACCCCTCGGCGGTGAGACCGGCGATCATCGCGACGAGCTTCGGTCCGGCACCATCGACATCCGCGGTGTACTCGTCGAGCTTGGTCGCTACCTCCGCGGGGACCGAACTCGGGGTGGGCACAGTGGCCGAGCCGGGCGTCAGAGTGTCCCACTGGTCGTCCGTCGGCTGGCGCGGAACCACAGCGGTAAGGGTGTACGAATCGCCCTGGCTCAGGCCTCCGATGACTGCCGCTGTGCCCGTCACGTCGTTGTAGTAGAACGCGTTGCGCAGATCAGCGGCGTCGCCACCGGCGAACTCGATCGACTCGAACTGACCGATCGTGGGTAGCCAGACTCCGGAGTAGGCGTCGATGGTGACGGCGACGCTCACCCGATCGCCGCTCCCGCCCGACTGGTCGAATCGGTAGGGAACCCGCGTGAATGAGCCCGACTCCGTGCTGACGTCGCCGCTCCCGACGGAGAAGACGATGCCGTCGTAGGTGTCCATGGTGGCGAGGCGGATGCGCTCGCCGTCCGCCAGGCCGTCCACCGTGAACTGCGACGCGTCCGCCTGGTTCGGGCGCCAGAAGCTGCGGAATCCGGCGAGCGGACTGACGTAGTCCCGCGGATCGAAGGGCTGAACGATGGTCGTGCGAAGAACAGTGCGATCGGCGGACGGAGGAAGCGCAGCGGCACCCGCGACAGCCCCCACGGACGCCACCGCCATGATGACACCAGCAGCGACCACTGTGCGCAGGCCGGCGATCGGAGTCTCTGCGCCGCCCGCGGCCCCATCCCCGGTTCGGCTGACGAGCATCCTGATCGCCGTACGGCGTCGATACCACCGAAACCACACGAGCCAGAAGAGCACGATGACCATGAGGGCGATCGGGGCGATCAGAGGCCGGTCGGGGAACTCGGGACCGAACGCGGTGGCAACGATGAACACGACGATCGGGGCGAGCACACCGAGTTCGCCCCACTGCGCGCGCAGCGCCACCGTCAGGCCCACGACGGTGCTGAGGAGCACCAGTACGAACGCGGGAACCAGCAACGCCTCATAGTCACCGACGGGAAGGGTGATCGTGAGAAGTTGCTTCCACCCGAGGGCAACACCGGCGACAAGATCGATAAGCCCCTCGAAGGTCGGCAGAACGCCGAACTGGGTCTTGGACGGCACGGCAACCGGCACTCCGACAGCAAAGAATCCCACAACGGTCGCAAGCATCACGACGAAGGCCGGCCACCGGAAGATCGCTCCGAGGATGGCGATCAGGGTTCCCACCGCGAGGGCGACCGCCACCATCACGAGGAATGCCGAACTCGCGTAGATGGGCCAGAGCGCGCTGGCCGCCACCACTGTCGCCAACCACAGCATGACGGTGTTGACCGCCACCACAGTCGCGCTCGGCCGGGGGGACATCAGGCGGCCACCGATCGAGCGAGAGACTTCTGAAGGTCCTCGAGATACCCGATGGTGAGAACGCTGAGGCCCGAGACCCGGCGCAGGCCCGGAGTTCGGTCGGGATCGCAGACGATGGCGATCACCTCAACGCCGACCGGGAACGCGACCGAAGCCGCGCGCAGTTCCTGCGGGTTGACCGTGGACCCGCAGACGAGGAAGGCGACCGAGACACCGGTTGCCTGATCCCCCGCGACTTTGGCAACATCGGTGATGCTCAGGGCCGTCTCCGACTTCTCGACCACGGCGAGATCGTCGAGAAGCCTGGACCTGGTCAGAGTCGACAGCAATCGCACCGCGAACACCTTGCGTTTGGCGAATTGAGGCGTGTACTCGCTCGCCACAACCGAGACCGTACGGGCATCCCGAATGGCGCGAGCACCCAGCGAACCCGCAACACTCACCGCCATCTCGAACTCGGCGTCGGTTCCATAGTCGGAACTCGCCAGACTCAGCGCAACCACGAGATGGCTGCGTCGGGTCTCCTCGAATTGCCGCACCATGTACTTGCCCGTGCGGGCCGTGGACTTCCAGTGGATGTAGCGCCGCTCGTCCCCGGGAAGGTACTCACGGAGGGCATGGAACGACACGTCGTTGTTGGACAGATCCCTCGTGGGCTTGCCTTCGAGGTCCCTGATCAGCCCGGTGCTGAGGCTCGGGATGCCGATGGTCCTCGGATGCACGAACAGTTCGGCGACATCCGCCCAGATCAGTTCGCGGCGAACGAGCCCCACGGGATCGGCGCGCACAGTTCGCACGGGTCCCACGGGCACGACACCTCGACGCCCGGTGGGGATGGGGAACTGGCGTTGCACGCCGGCGCCGCGCGCGAGCCCGGGAAGCACCAGTTCGGCCAATCCGAGGCCAACCGGTACCTCCACCGTCACGCCGAGGGCGCGGCGCCGGCCGGGGTTGGTGGCCACAAGTTGGCCTGCCGCTGGCTCTCCGACGACGACGCGGCTGTGTTCGACGGTCAGTGCGATGCTCACCGGGCTCCGCCCGATGAGATAGAGGGTCGCAATGACGAGCATCGCCAGTCCCGCGAACCCGACGACGATGAGCTCGATCCAGCCCAGCCCGTAGCCGAACCCCAGCGTCAGCGGCACGAGCAGCACGACGGTCCACCCGAGTGGAGTCACCACCGCAGCGACTCGCCCGAACACGCGGCTGAGAGCCTCACCGAATGCCGTTGCGAGCCGGACAACGGTGACTATCGCGTCAGCGAGGAACCCCGTGCGGTCACCGACGATCCGCGTTCGCGCATTGGTGAGCCCCTTGGTTGACGTCGTCGAGTGAAGGTCTGTGCGCGACCCGGTCGTGCTGCCAGCGGGGCGCGACGAAGAGCGTGTCGATCCGCGAACGGATGACACGCCGCCGGGCACCTTCGCCCGAGCCATTACACGGCTTGCCGCTCGCTCGGCGGGGGCGTCTCAATCAGGATCTGTCCCATGATGCTGGGCGCGGTGACACCGTCGAACTCCGCCTCCGGGTCGATGATCAGTCGGTGGGCGAGCACCGGCTCGGCGAGCGCCTTGACGTCGTCCGGAATGACGTAGTGGCGCCCGCTCGCCGCCGCCAGCGTCTTCGCCGTGCGAATGAGGGCGAGCGCTCCGCGCACGCTGGCGCCCAGCCGAACCTCGGACGCCGTGCGGGTGGCCTCGACCAGCCGACTCACATAGTCGTTGATGGTCGGATCCACGTGGACCGTGCGAGCCAGTTGCCCCATCTCGACCACCACATCCGCCGTCACTATCGGGGGAATCACAATCTCGTGAGCCTTGTTGCCGGCGCCCTCGAGGATTCGCAGGGTAGACGAATGATCGGGATACCCGATCGATGCCTTCATGATGAAGCGGTCGAGTTGGGCTTCGGGCAGGCGATAGGTGCCGGCCTGCTCGATCGGATTCTGCGTGGCGATCACCATGAAGGGCGCCCCTACGGGGTGGGTGACGCCATCGACGGTGACATGTGCCTCCTCCATCACCTCCAGGAGCGCCGACTGGGTCTTCGGGCTCGCCCGGTTGATCTCGTCGGCAAGCACGATGTTCGCGAAGATCGGCCCCGCGTGGAATTCGAATGCCGACTTCGACTGGTCGTAGATGCTGACCCCGGTGATGTCGCCGGGGAGCAGGTCGGGGGTGAACTGGATGCGACTGGTCGTGCCCGCGACGCTCTGCGCCATCGCCCTCGCGAAGGACGTCTTGCCGGTTCCCGGGAAGTCCTCGAGCAGCAGGTGTCCCTCGCTGAGCAGCGCGGTGAATCCGAGTCGGATGACGAACGTCTTGCCCAGCAGTACCTGGTCGACATTGGCCACCAGGCGGTTGAAGATGTCGGAGAACCACGTCGCCTGCTCCGGTGTCATGGTCATGGGATGCCCTTCATTCGTGATGCTGTCAGTCATAGTCGAAGCCGTTGTAGGAAATCGTGTAGGTCTGCCCGCCGTTGGCTGTCACCCGGATGGTGAGCCACGGTGTCTGTGCGGGGTTCGCCGAGACGTGGCAGGTCGGATCGCTCCCCGCGACGATGAACGTGCCATCCCCCGGTGCCGTGCCGCAGGCGTACTCGACGAGCTCGTAGCTTCCGGAGGGAAAGCCTAGCCACGCGAACGTTCCATCGTTCTGCGGATCGCCCGAGTCATCCTGAGTGAAGGTCAACGGGCCAATGACCTGGGGGTCGACGGGAACACCCAACGGGAAGGCCGACGACATCGTCGGCTGGCACACGAGCTGCCCGCCGTAATCGCGGCACGCCCTGAGTTCCACCGACACGGACTGGCCGAACTGGAGAGGCTCGGCCGCCAGGAATCCGGGAATGCTAACGGGGCCGTACTCCGTGCCGCCATTGAGCCGGTAGTACACGGAGTAGCCGCTGGAGACCATGCCGCCGCCGAGGTCGATGCCCTGCAGGACGAAGTCGAACACCGACCCATTGGCTGACGGCCCGGAGACCGAGACGTCGACCACGACTGACGGAGGCGTGCGGGCGATCACGGTCTGACTCTGGGTGCAGCCCTGTCCGTTGTAGGCGAAGACAACCAGCGTGTACTCGACTTCAGGTGACAGGCCGCTGAAGATCGTCGAC
>CAUJET010000023.1 GCA_963169665.1 Actinomycetota bacterium
CCACGGCGCCGGCGCCGACGACTTCATCCGCGCCGTCAGCTCTCGATGAGCGCGGCGGCGACCCGCTCGAGCCCCGCGACGCGGCTGCCCTTCACGAGCACCGCGTCGCCCTCCCCCAGCTCCCCCACGGCCGCCACGGCCGCAGCGGCGTCGGGCAACGGCGTCACCCCGTAGAGGTCGGTCGCGACCGCCAACACCTCCACGCCCCGCTCGGCCGCGTACGCGTGGATGCCCCGGTGTTCGCGCTCGGGGTCGGAGATCTCGGCCATCAGCCCGAGCACGGCCAACCGACGGGTCGCGGGCACCGCGGCGAGCGCGTCGATCGCGGCGCGCATCGACGTCGGGTTGGCGTTGTAGGAGTCGTCGATCACGGTCGCACCAGAGCGGAGCCGCACGACATCCATCCGCATGGCCGTCAGCCGCACTTCACCCAACGCCTGCACAGCGGCGTCGAGGTCGCCACCGACGGCGCCGACGCACGCAAGCGCCGCCGCTGCGTTGCTCACCATGTGCCGGCCGCTCACGCCGAGCCGCACGTACACCTCACCCCACGGCGTGTCGGCGGCGAACGATGGCCGGGCCAGATGATCGAGCACGACGGAGCGGATGCGCACGTGCGATCCCTGGGCCTCGCCGTAGAGCAGCACCGCAGCGGCCGACCGACGCGCCATTGCAGCGACCCGCTGATCGTCGGCGTTGAGGATCGCGACACCGTCGGGCGGCAGCGCCTGGACGAGTTCGCTCTTGGCACGGGCCACGCCGTCGATGCCACCGACGCGATCGCTGTGCGCCTCGGCGACCCGGGTGACGATGCCGATCGACGGTCGGGCGATGTCGCACAGGCGGGTGATCTCGTCGAAGCCGCGCATGCCCATCTCGAGCACCATCACCTCGGTGTCGTCGGGTGCGTTGAGGATCGTGGTGGGGAGCCCCTGGTCGTTGTTGAAGCTGCGTTCGTTGGCCCACGTGCGCCGGCTCGGTGCGAGCGCCGCCCACGCGAGGTCCTTCGTACTGGTCTTGCCGACCGAGCCGGTGACGCCGACGACCGTGGCGGTGGAGCGGTCGCGGCGGGCCGCGGCGAGTCGCATGAGCGCCTGCAGCGTGTCGGTCACCTCGATCGCGGTGCCGGGCGTGCCGGGCCAGATGGGTTTCGACGTGAGGTAGGCGGTCGCACCGCGTCCCACGGCCGACTCGATGAAGTCGTGGCCGTCGCGCTGGTCGACGAGGGGCACGAACAGCTGGCCCGGCGCGACCGTGCGCGAATCGAACGACACGCCCTCGATCGTCACATCGGGCCCGACCAGGCGCCCGCCCGTGTCACGCGCAACGTCGCTTGCCCGGAATCGCATCGGGCCACACGGTACCGTCGGGCCGTCATGAGCAGCCCGGATCCCCAGCACGACCCGTCCGCCGCGGGTCCCGACGATCGCATCGACCTGATCGTGTTGTTCGGCGGTCAGTCCGCCGAGCACGACGTCAGCTGCACCACGGCAGCACACGTCCTACGGGCGGCGGACCCGTCGAAGTACCGCATCACGCCGATCGGCATCGGCCGCGACGGCACCTGGTCGCTCGCCACCGGCGCACAGCACGCGCTCGCCGCCGGACCCGACGCGCTGCCGGGGCACCTCGATCCGGCCGGTTCGCCGGTGTCGGCCACCGATGTCGTCAGCCGCGCGTCTGCCGGTGGTTCCGGCTCGCGGACCGTGGTGATGCCGTTGTTGCACGGTCCGATGGGCGAGGACGGCACGGTGCAGGGGCTGCTCGAGCTCGCCGGCGTTCCGTACGTGGGCTCCGGTGTGCTCGGCTCGTCGCTGTCGATGGACAAGGCGATGGCCAAGCAGGTGCTCACTGCCAACGGTGTCGCCCAGGCCCGGTCGCGCTCGTTCCGCGAGCACGAGATCACGCCCTCGTTCCCCCAGCAGTTGGTCGACGAGCTCGGCCTGCCGCTGTTCGTGAAGCCCGCCAACATGGGCTCGTCGGTCGGCGTGAGCAAAGCGAAGACGGTCGAGGCCGTGCGCGACGCGATCGACCTCGCATTGAGCTACGACGAGTGGGTCGTGGTGGAGGAGGCGATCACCGGCCGCGAGATCGAGGTGGCCGTGCTCGGCAACCTCGAGCCGCGGGCGAGCGTGCCGGGCGAGATCGTTCCCGGCGCCGAGTTCTACGACTACGCCGACAAGTACCTCGACGACGGGTCGCAGGCCGTCATCCCCGCCCGCCTCTCCCCCGAGGCCACCGCCGAGGTGCAGGCGCTCGCTGTCCGCATCTTCCACGTGCTGCGGTGCGAGGGCATGGCCCGTGTCGACTTCTTCTTCGAGGACGGGCCTGGCGGACGCGGTTTCCTCTGCAACGAGGTGAACACGATCCCCGGCTTCACCCCGATCTCGATGTACCCGAAGCTGTGGATCGCGAGCGGGCTGAGCTACGCCGAGCTGATCGACGAACTGGTGCGGCTGGCGCTCGAGCGCCAGACCCGCCGCCGCCGCAACACCGCCCGCTGACCCACCCGAGTGCCAGCCGCCCGTCCGAGTGCCAGCGGCTCACCCGAGTGCCAGCCGCTCACCCGAGGGTTTCCGGCACCCCCGGGTGGTCTCGTGCCACTCGGATGCCCTCCCCGAGCAGCGGGCGGGGGTCGCGGGCGAACGCGATCGTGGCGACGACGACGCCACCGCCGATGACGGCGAACGCACCCGACACACCCGCGATCGCCAGCAGCGGAGCGCCGAGGGCCAGACCCGCTGGGCGCAGGCCCTCGCTCAGCGAACCGAGGAGGCCGAACATCCGTCCGTGCATCTGCTCGGGCACCGATCGCTGGAATCGCGTCATCGCCTCGGTGTTCGCGACGGCGATCGCCACCCCGCCGACGACCAGCGCGACTGCCGCGCCCGCCACGGGCACCGCACCGGTGACGGCGAGGCACACGCCGAGGACGTGGAACGGCACCGCGAGCCGTCCCCGGGCGAGCACACCGCTCGCGATCGAACCGGCCAGCAGCCCTGCGCTCAGCAGCATCTCCAGCGCACCGAAGGTTGCCGGCCCTGCATCGAGGCGGTCGACGGCGAGTGCGGCGATCATCATCGGCACCGGCGCCACGACCATGTTCAACGTCGTCGCCAACGCGACCAGGCGCCCGATCCCCGGGACGGCCCGCAGCGCGCCGAGCGTTCCCCACAGGCGAACGCGCCGCGCGCCCGACGACGCCGCGCCGACCGGTCGTGGGAGACGGCACGTCGCGATGCACGAGGCCGACCAGGCAAACGTGGCCGCGTTCGCCACCATGACCCAGCCGACATCGGTGACTGCGATCAGTGCCCCACCGGCGAGTGGTCCGACCAGTCCACCGACGGCACCGTTCGCCATGTCGAGTCCGTTCGCTGCCGGGAGCTGTTCGTCTGACACGATCGTGGGCACCGCGGCGCGGTAGGTGGGGTCGAACACCGCGGCCGCGATCGATGCCGCCGCGACCAGCACGCAGACGAGCGCCACCGGCGGATCGCTCCCGAACAGCAGCACCGCGAGCAGTGCGCTCAGGCCGAGCCGAGCGAGATCGGCGCCGGCCATGAGGATCCGCCGGTCGAGATGGTCGGCGAACCAGCCGCCGATCGGCGAGCACACGATGGTGGGGACGATCGTGCTCAGGGCGACGGCGACGAGCAGACCGTTGCCGCCGTGATGCTTCGCCCACCACAGCAGAGCGATGCGTTGCATGCCGTCGCCGATGGTGGACACGAACTGGCCGACCCAGAGTCGGCGGAACGTGGAGGCGGTGCGCAGGAGCATGCCGACACGATGCGGCACCTCACATTCGACGAACAGATAGCGTTTCGAATGTGACCGCCGAGATCGACGACGACTGGCTAGCTCGTGCGGACGTCACCGCACCGGATGCGATCGCGCTGCTCGCCGACGCGCGCGGCCTCAGGATGTTGACGCCGTTCATGCGGCGGACCCACACGCTCACCAGCGCCGCCCGCTCACTCGGCAGACCGGCCAGCTCCCTCGCCCATTGGGTGCCCCGTTTCGTCGAGGCAGGGCTGCTCGAACGGCGCGGCGAGCAACGTCGAGCCGGCGTCGCCATGCCCCGATACCGGACGCCGGCACGCACCCTCGTCGTCCCGTTCGAACTGATCCCGTTCGACACGCGGGTCCGGCTGCTCGACGCCGGGCGGCTCCGGATCCTGCGCCGGTTCATGGACGGCATGGACGAGGCGCTCGCCGCGTCGCGCTCGTTCGGGCTCAGCTTCGCTGCATACGGCGAGGACGGATCGGTCGTCGATCTCGTGGAATCCGATGCCGAACGGGCGACGCGTGCGTTCACCGACGGATGGCGCACGCTCGAGCTGACCGAGGACGATGCGCTCGAACTCAGCCGGAAGATCGAGGCGCTGGTGGCGCACTACGCCGAACGAACAGGGCCGACGACGTATCTCGTGCATGCCGGCATCGCACCCGACCCGGCGTTCCCCTGGCGAAGCGCGACCGACCGCTGGGGTTGAGCACCATCCGAGTGCCGCGTGCACTCCCGTGGGTCCCAGGAGGACTCGGGTGGACGGCTGGCACTCGGGTGGTCGGCTGGCACTCGGGTGGGCCGCTGACACTCGGATGATCAGGGGGCGAGGGCGGCGCGGAGGAAGGCGAGGAGTTCGTCGCGCAGACGGCGCAGGCCGGCGGCGGTGGGTTCCCAGCCGTTCACGCGCAACGCCTCGGGCTCGGTCGCGATGCCCGTCACGGTGGCGTAGCTGAGCGCCGCCACGAGGCCGGGGTCGGCGCGGCGCAGGCGCCCGGCGTCCATCTCGGCCCGCAGGTACGCGTGGGCGCGATCGGCCAACGGGCGCAGCTGGTCGGTGAGCGACGCGGCCACCGGGCCGGGTAGCCGGCTCACCTCGCGGATCAGCCCGAGCAGCGCCGGCCGCCGAACCGCTGGTCGGAACACGGCGCGCACCACCGCGTCGATGCGGTCGAGGGGGTCGTCGGTGGCCGAACGCACCGCGGCCTCCACCACGAGCACGAGATCCGCAGCCGCCTGGGCGAGCACGCCCTGGAGGAGCTCGTCCTTGCTGGGGAACCAGTACAGGAGCGTCTGCTTCGCGACGCCCACCTCGGCCGCGATCTGATCGAGCGACACCGCGTCCACGCCGCGCAACCCGAACAGGTCGGTGGCGGCGACCAGGATCCGGTCGCGGGTGGAGGGTTTCGAGGTGGTCATCAGCTCAGGGTGGCGATCGCGCGAGCCCGGTGCTCGCATCGCTCTCTACCATATGGTAGACAAGATGCTCGTGATCAGCGAGAACCTCGCCGGCAAGCGCATCGCCATCACCGGCAGCACCGGATTCGTGGGGACCGCGCTCGTCGAGCGCCTCCTCCGAAGCGTGCCCGGCTGTGAGCTCGTGCTGCTCGTGCGCCCCAGCAAGCGCCACGATCCCGCCGAGCGCGTGCGCCGCGAGATCTTCAAGAACAACGCCTTCGACCGACTGAAGGCCGAGCTCAAGGGCACCGACGAACCGTTCGAGGCGATGCTCGCCCGCCGTGTCGTCGCCGTCGGCGGCGACGTCAGCACCGACGGGCTCGGGCTGAACGACGCCGACCGGGCGATCTTCGCCTCGTGCGACATCGTCATCCACTCCGCCGCCGCCGTGGCGTTCGACTCCCCGCTCGACTCCGCGGTCGAGATCAACCTGCTCGGCCCGGTGCGCATCGCCCAGACCCTCAACGACCTCGGCATCACCCCGCACCTCGTGGCGGTCAGCACCTGCTACGTCGCCGGCAACCGCCGCGGCAACGCCCCCGAGGAACTGGTGAGCGAGGGCCCGTTCGATCTCGGCCTCAACTGGCGCAAGGAGGTCGCCGCGGCGCGTCGGCTGCGCAGCGATCTCGAGGCCGCGAGCCGCGATCCCCACCATCTCCGCGAGATGCGCAAGCAGGCCCAGACCGAGCTCGGCGCGGCCGGCGCACCAGCGCTCGCGAGCAAGACCGAGCAGCTCCGTGAGCGCTGGGTGAGCGACGAACTCGTCGAGGCCGGTCGAGCCCGCGCCGCCAGCGTCGGCTGGCCCGACGCCTACGCCTACACGAAGGCCCTCGGCGAGCAGGCGCTCACCGAGACCAAGGGTCCCGTGCCCGTGTCGATCGTGCGCCCGTCGATCATCGAGAGCGCGCTCGCCGAACCGTTCCCCGGCTGGATCCGCGGCTTCCGCATGGCCGAGCCGGTGATCCTCAGCTACGCCCGCGGGCTGCTGAAGGAGTTCCCCGGCGTCCCCGAGGGCACCGTCGACGTGATCCCGGTCGACATCGTCGTCGCCTCGATCATCGCCGTCGCCGCCGTCGGCCCCGAGCAGGCGCCACGCATCACCCAGGTCGCGAGCGGCGGCATCAACCCCCTCCGCTACCAGCTGCTGGTCGACAACATCCGCGCCTGGTTCAGCGAGCACCCGCTGTACGACGCCGAAGGCCAGCCGATCGACGTGCCCGAGTGGGTGTTCCCCACCCGGGGCAAGGTGCAGAAGCAGCTCAAGCGGGCCAAGGCCATCGCCGAGACCAGCGAACGGGCGCTGCAGGCGCTCCCTCTCCGCGGCAAGCAGGCGGCGTGGGCCGCGAAGCTCGAGGAGAAGAAGAACGACATCGACCGCGCCTACGAGTACGTGCAGCTGTACGGCCTCTACACCGAGTGCGAGGCGATCTACCAGGTCGACCAACTGATGCACACGTGGTCGGGCCTCGACGCCGCCGACCAGGCCGCGTTCAACTTCGATCCGCGCTCGGTCGACTGGGTGGAGTACATCACCACGATCCACCTACCGTCGATCGTGCAGCACTCGCGCGCCAAGACCACGCCGGGCAAGAACCGCAACGACCGCACCGATCGTCTGCGCCGCTCGGTGCTGTCGCCTGAGCGCCACCTCGCGGCGTTCGACCTCGAGAACACGCTCATCTCGTCGAACGTGGTCGAGAGCTACTCGTTCCTCGCCACACGGCGGTTGAACGCCCCCGAACGGCTGCGCTACGTGCTGCGCACGCTGGCCGAGGCACCCGGATTGTCGAGTATGGACCGCAAGGACCGCGCCGACTTCCTGCGTCACTTCTACCGTCGCTACGAGGACGCCCCCGTCAGCCAGATCGACGAGGACTCGAAGGATCTGCTCCACCAGCTGATCCTCACCAAGAGCTTCCCAGCCGGCCTGCGCCGCGTGCGCGAGCACCGCGCCCTCGGCCATCGCACGGTGCTGATCACCGGCGCACTCAGCTTCGCCGTCGAAGGACTGCGGCCGCTGTTCGACGAGATCGTCGCGGCGGAGATGACCGTGCGTCCCGACGGCACCTACAGCGGCGAACTGTCGCAGGTGCCGCCCACGGGCGAGACCCGGGCCCAGGTGCTCGCCGACTACTGCACGGCCGAGGGCCTCAAGCTCGAGGAGAGCATCGCCTACGCCGACTCCACCAGCGACCTCCCGTTGCTCGAGTGCGTCGGCTTCCCGGTGGCGGTCAACCCCGAGACGCGCCTCGCCGCCATCGCTCGCAAGCGGGGCTGGCTCGTCGAGGAGTGGAGCAAGGCGTCGGGTGCACCGAAGTCGCTGTTGCCCATCGGCAACATGTTGAGCGAGCGCGAACGGCGAAGGGTGTTCTCATGACCGGTCGACGACGGGGGTCTGCGCTCGCGGAGCGACCCTTCACCCACGGAGGCGACGACAGATGAAGGCGTTGCAGGTCGACAAGAAGCTGGCGAAGCTGGGCATGGCGCGGATGCTGTCGTCGCTGTCCCCCGCCGCTGCGGTACGGATGGGACCGCTCGAGCTCGTCACCATCGATCCGCCGGCGTTGCCGGGTCCCGGCTGGCACCGGGTGCACACCCATCTCGCCGGCATCTGCGGCAGCGACCTCGCCACCGTCGAGGGCCACGCGTCCGCCTACTTCGACGACTGGGTGAGCTTCCCGTTCGTGCCCGGCCACGAGGTGGTGGGCCATCTCGACGACGGCCGTCGCGTGGTGATCGAACCCGTGCTCGGCCATGCCGCACGCGGGTTCGAGCCGCCGTTCGAGGGTGCCGCTCCCGGCGATGGCAACGACTACGCGCACCTCGCCACCGGCCATCTCGAACCCGGCATCCAGATCGGCTTCTGCAACTCCACGTGCGGCGGCTGGGCCCCCGAGTTCATCGCCCACGAGAGCCAACTCCACGAGATCCCCGACTCGATGACCGACGAGCAGGCCGTCCTCGTCGAGCCGGCGGCCGGTGGCATCCACGCCGCGCTGCTCACCCTCCCGGTGCTCGCCGGGGTCGAACGCCCCATCGTCGCCGTGCTCGGCGCCGGCACGATGGGTCTGTGTGCGATCGCCGGCCTGCGCCGGTACGTGCCGAACGTGCAGATCGTGGTCGGCGCCCGCTACCCGCACCAGCAGGCGCTCGCCAAGGCGATGGGCGCCGACATCGTCGGCAAGCCCGACGAACTCGCCCGGGCCGTGCGCCGGATCACCGGCAGCCACATGATCGGCGACCACCTGTCCGGCGGCGCCGACGCGACGATCGACGCGGTCGGCACGAGCGCGTCCATCGCCGACTGCCTCCGCCTCACCCGGCCCCGCGGGCGGGTGGTGCTGATGGGCATGCCCGCTCAGGTGAGCGTCGACCTCACCGGCCTGTGGCACCGCGAGACCCAGCTCGTCGGCGCCTACACCTATGGCACCGAGACCATGCCCGACGGCTCGCGTCGGCGCACGTTCGACCTCGCGATCGAGACCGCGCAGCAGCTCGGCCTCGACCGCCTCCTGTCGGCCACCTATCGCATCGACGACCACGACGACGCCATCGCCCACGCAGCGGCCGCCGGCCGACGCGGTGCGGTGAAGATTGCGTTCGACCTGAGACCCGTCTCCAAGACTTCTGGGACCACGACTCCCCAGTCCAAGAAAGAGAGTGCCTGATGCCTCGTCCCGGATTCGTCCTCGAGGTCGATCGCTCCACGCCGTCGGTGCTGTTCTGGCGCGGGGAGAACTTCAGCCTCGAGAAGCTGCCGGCCGGCCGCAGTCGGGTGATCTACCCGCCCGAGCCGCTCAAGCCCCTCGACGACATCGACGGCGCGATCCAGCACGCGCTGTTGAACCCGATCGACCAGGACCCGCTGCCGGCGCTGCTGTTCCCCGGCATGCGCCTCACGATCTGCTTCGACGACGTGAGCCTGCCGTTGCCGAAGATGCAGAAGCCCGACACTCGCCAGCGGGTGATCGAGGCCGTGCTCGACATGGCGGCCGAGGCCGGTGTCGACGACGTCCACATCATCGCTGCGCTCGGCCTGCACCGACGGATGCACGAATACGAGCTGCGCCACGCCCTCGGCGATCGCATCTACGACGCGTTCCACCCGCGAGGCATGCTCTACCAGCACGACGCGGAGGACCACGACAACCTCGCCGTCCTCGGCACCACCGACCACGGTGAGGTGCTGGAGATCAACAAGCGTGCGGCCGAGAGCGATCTCGTCGTCTACGTGAACATCAACTCGGTGCCGATGGACGGCGGCTGGAAGAGCATCTGCACCGGCCTCGCCAGCTACCGCTGCCTCAGCCACCACCACAACGGTGAGACGTTGCAGAACACCCGCAGCCTGTCGGGCCATCGCAAGCACAGCGCCCTGCACACGAGCATCTGGCGCATGGGTCAGGTGCTGCAGCAGAACGGTCCGAAGCTGTTCCAGATCGAGACCACGCTCAACACCGACATGTTCCCGAAGCCGTTCGACTTCATCAACAAGCGCGAGTGGGAGTGGACCGCGAAGGACCGGGCCACGTACCTCGCCACCACGAAGTCGCTGAACCGCACGCCGTTGCGCATCGCCCGGAAGATCTTCCACAACATCGAGGCGCCGCACCAGATGACGAGCATCCAGGCCGGCGAGACCGAGGCGGTGCACGCGCTCACCCTCGAACACGTCTACCGCCAGCAGCTCGTGCCGGTGGAGGGCCAGACCGACATCCTCACGATGGGCATCCCGTTCGTGTGCCCGTACAACCCCGACGGCGTGATGAACCCGATCCTCGTGATGTGCATGGGCCTCGGGTACCTGTTCAACATGTACCGGAACAAGCCGCTGGTGCGTCAGGGTGGCGTGATCATCATGACCCACCCCACGTACCGCGACTTCCACCCGGTGCACCACCCGAGCTACATCGACTTCTTCGAGCAGGTGCTGCCCGACACCACCGACCCCGTCGTGATGGGTCACAAGTGGGAGAAGCAGTACGCCGAGGACGAGTGGTACCGGCACCTGTACCGCACCGGCAACGCCTATCACGGCGTCCATCCGTTCTACGCCTGGTACTGGGGCGCACACGGTCAGCAGCACGCCGGCAAGGTCATCATCGTCGGCGGCGACGCACCGACCGTGCGCCGACTCGGCTTCACCCCTGCGTCCACCATGGACGACGCGTTCGAGATCGCGAGCGACGTCGTCGGCCGCACGCCCACCGTCACCCATCTGCACGTGCCGGCCCTGCTGGTGGCCGACGTCTCGTGAGCGAGAAGAAGGGCGTGTCGGCGGCGACCATGCGCCGCGCGGGCAGGGTCGCCGACCTGGCGAGCGCTCCCCTGCGCGCTGCGCTCAAGCCGACGAACAAGCTCGGCTTCCCCTACCGGCCGCCGACGGTGCCCAAGGGCGTCGAGGTCCCCGAGACCCCGAGCAAGCTCGGCGCCGACTACGACACCGACTGGGCCCGTCGGGCACCGGCGAACGCGGCGCGCAGCGTGATCAACCGCGGCCCGTTGCAGCTGATGGTGAAGGTGCTCGCCGACCCCGAGATCCTGGGCGTCGATCGGCTCGCCGATCTGCAGGCCAAGGGCGACGACGCACCGGCGTTGATCTTCGCCCCCAACCATCACAGCCACGTCGACACGCCGCTGATGGTGACGGCCGTGCCGGAGCCGTGGCGTTCGAAGCTCACGATCGCCGCCGCCGCCGACTACTTCTTCGACAAGCGTGTGAAGGGTGCTGCCGCCGCGCTCGCGTTGAACGCCCTGCCGATCGACCGCGAGGTCACCGGCCGCAAGTCGAGCGACCTGATCCGCAACCTGATCGACGACGGGTGGAGCCTCGTGATCTATCCCGAGGGTGGACGCTCCCCCGACGGCTGGGGCCAGGAGTTCAAGGGCGGCGCCGCGTACCTGTCGATCCGCACCGGCGCACCCGTGGTGCCGGTCTTCATCGACGGCACCGGCGCGATCTTCGGCAAGGGGATGAAGCGCCCGAAGCCCGGGAAGTCGCGGGTCGTGTTCGGTGCGCCGCTGCGGCCCGTGGAGGGCGAGTCGACCCGCCGGTTCAACGCCCGCATCGAGGCGGCCGTCACGGCACTCGGCGACGAGGCACTCACCGACTTCTGGACCGCTCGCCAGCGTGCAGCCACGAAGACCAACCCGAAGCTGACCGGCCCCGAGTACCACGGCTGGCGACGGCAGTGGCAGCTCAGCGAGCAGCGCAAGCTCGGTGCAGCCGGCGTGCGTCGCCGCCAGAAGCGGCGTTGGCCCGACCTCGACTGACGTCGGTGCTGGGCCGCTCGGGTGTCAGTCCCGACGAGCCAGGAAGAACGACCGGTCGACCTCGAGCGTGAGGTCGTCACGGCGCAACACGCTGTGGGCATCGTCCTCGGAGGCGAGCGCGGCGAGCGTTGCGAGGTCGTCCGCGCCGAGTCGATCGACCGCCATCCGTTGCGACATCTGCAGCCCCTGGAGCACGTACCGGCGAGCGGTGTCATCGAGCGGGGCGGGGACCGACAGCGCGAGCTCCCCGCTGTCGACCACGGCGAACCCTGCGTCGGCCAAGAGTGCCGGCCAGTCGAGCGTCATCGCACCGGGTGGCAGGTGCTCGGTCACCGCCGCCGTGACCGCCGCCCGGTGGCGGTCGACGAAGCCGTCGTTGCCGACGTCGAACCCGGTCGGCAGGCTGCCCCGGGCGCCAGGTCCGAACTCGACGATGGCGAGCAGCCCACCCGGGCGGAGTACGTCGTGCAGTTGCCGCAGGGTGTCCACCGGCGATGCCACGTGGTGCAGGACCATCGACGCCCAGACGATGTCGGCGGCGCCGAGCGCATCGAGCGGCTGCTCGAGATCGGCCACCTCGGTGTGCACTCGCTCGCCGACGCCATGGGCGACCGCACGATCGTGCACGAGGTCGAGCAGCGGCGCCGAGGCGTCGACCGCGACGGCGCTCGCGCCGGGGAACGCTGCCGCCAGTGCGACGGCCGCCACACCAGGTCCGCTCCCCACGTCGAGGATGCGGTCGACGGTCAGCCCGTCGGCCTGCGCAGCGGCGGCGATACGGGCGATCGCACCGGCGATGATCGGCATCGCCACGTCGCCCTCGAGTTGCAGACGTGCGCCGAAATCGGCCCAGTCGCGGTCGCCCGGCGCCTGGTGGTGATCGTGCCCGTGCCCGTGCCCGTGCCCGTGCTCGTGGGTGTGCCCGTGTTCGTGGGTGTGCCCGTGTTCGTGGGTGTGCCCGGGGTCATGCGCCGGATGATGTTCGTGTGCCACGGACGGACCGTACAGTGCCCCGGTGCGCCGAGCCCCTGTCGCCTCCCCCGACATCGATCAGAGCTCCCGCAACGCCCGGCTCCGCGTCCACGGCCTCGTGGTCGCCGTGGCCGTGGTGATCGCGGCGTGCAGCGGCAGCGGCCCGGCCGGATCGCCCAGCACCGCGTCAGACGCTGCATCGGCACCTGCGGCCGCGGTGGCCGACGTCGCGACCACCGTCGCCGACGCCACGCCGGCGACCGCCTCGCCGGCTACCACCACAGCGTCCACCGATCCATCGCTCCCTGAGGACGCCACGACCGGCGCCACGACCGGCGCGCTGATCGAGGCACGTCCCGTCGACGTGATCGTGCCCGACGATCTGCCCGACGGTCCGGTGCCGCTGGTCGTCGTGCTCCACGGCTACAGCGGCACGGCCGACGTGCAGCAGCAGTACTTCCGGTTCCAGGACGCGGCGGCTGTCCGCGGCGTGATCCTCGCCTACCCCGACGGCACCCCCGACCGGCGCGACCTCCGGTTCTGGAACGCCACCGACGCGTGCTGCAACTTCTTCGGCTCCGACGTCGACGACGTGGCCTATCTCGCGGCCGTCGTCGACCATGTGCGCAGCCTGCACACCGTCGACCCGAAGCGAATCTTCCTCGCCGGCCATTCCAACGGCGGCTTCATGTCGTACCGCCTGGCGTGCGAGCGCGCCGATCTGTTCGCCGCCGTGGTGAGTCTCGCCGGTGCCACGTACGCCGATCCGCTCGACTGCTCGCCGAGCGAACCGGTGAGCATCGCCCAGGTGCACGGCACCGTCGACGAGGTGATCGCCTACGACGGCGGCGACATCATCGGCAACGAGTACCCCTCGGCGGCCGTCACCGCCGCGACCTGGGCGGCCTACAACGGATGCGACACGGTGATCGAGCCCCTTGGCGATGCGATCGACGTCGACCGGGACCTCGCGGGTGCCGAGACCACCGTCGCCCGGTTCGGAGACTGCCCGTCGACGGGCGCCGTCGAGCTGTGGACGATCGCCGACGGTCGGCACATCCCGAAGCTCACCGACGGCTTCGCCGACGCGGTGTTCGACTTCTTCGACGCCCACCCCAAGGGCTGAGCCCGCCGCCCGCGCCGGTCAGAGCAGATCGGCGAGGGCGGCCTCGAGCGTCGCCACCCGGGCCTCGAGCTCGGCCACGCGAGCCGCGAGCGCGTCGGCGATCTCCGGGTCGGCTCCCATCACGACGCCGGTGCTCCCGGCACCGCCCGACAGGTGGGTGGGTGACTCGGCGGGTTCGGGCTCCTCGGCGAGCAACTGCTGCCACCGCGGTTCCTTCTGCCCCGGCCGGCGTTCGAGCAGCCGCACCAGCTCGCGCTGCTGCAGGGCGTCGAGCACCTCCTGCACCTCGCCGAGCGAGTCGAACGAGTGCTGACGTTCGGTGCGCGAACGCAACTCGGCCACCGTCTGTGGGCCGCGGAGCAGCAACACCGACAGCAGCGCTGCGGCGTCGGGTTCGACCTCCCACGTCTCGTCTGCCACCTGGCGGTAGCGGGTGACACTGCGCCCGTGCGAGGGGTGCACGAGCCGGGCGAGGCCCTGGGTCTTCAACGACCCGATCGCGGTCTCCACGTCGTGGTCGGTGAGCTGCATGATCGGCTCGCGCGAGCTGCTCTGGTTGCACGCGCTGACGAGGGCGTTCAACGTGAGCGGGTACTGGTCGGGCACGGTGCGTTGCTTCTCCAGCAGGCACCCGAGCACGCGGGCCTCGACGACGGTCAACACGATCCGGACGCTACCTGCAACAATCCCTCACATGATCCGGCTCCGCCAGGTGGCCCTCGTGGCCCACGACCTCGAGCTCACCACCGATTTCCTGCGACACCTGCTCGCGGTCGACGTCTGCTACCGCGACCCCGGCGTCGCCGAGTTCGGGCTCCACAACACCCTCCTGCTGATCGGCGACCAGTTCCTGGAGGTGGTCTCCCCCACCCAGGCCGGCACCACGGCCGGCCGCCTGCTCGACAAGCGGCAGCTGGGATGCACGGGATACATGGCGATCTACGAGGTCGACGACCTCGACCGCCGAGAGGCCGCGCTCACCGAGCGCGGCGTGCGCATCGTGTGGCGCGGCGACGTCCACGACATCCGCGGCCGGCACCTGCACCCCTCCGACGTGGGCGGCGCGCTCGTGAGCATCGACCAGCCGGTCCCGAACGGCGCGTGGCGATGGGGCGGTCCCAGCTGGCCGGCACACGCCCACGCCGACACCTCGGTCGTCACGGGCATCGCCGGGATCCACGTCGCGGCGAACGATCCGGCTGCGATGCGGGCCCGGTGGAGCGAGCTGGAGCTCGCTCACGGGGTCTCGTTCCATCCCGCCGGCGACCACGGCGAGGGCATCGATGCGCTCGACGTCGTCGCCACTGATCGGGAGCGCGCCGGTGAGGTGCACCAGCTCGACGGCTTCGAGGTCCGCTTCGTCTGAGCAGGACGACGCACCGCCGCTCCCCCGCATCGCACGCACCACGCCCACGGACACGACCCACCGACCCATGACCGATCTCCTCCTCGGCCGCGACGACGACCTCGCCGTGCTCCGTCAGGCGCGCGGGGCGAGGCTGCCGGGCGTCGTGCTCGCCGCGCCGCCGGGCATGGGACGCACCAGCGTGCTCAGTGCGATCGTCGATGAGTGGCGCGACCGACGGGCCGACGTCGTGCTCGTCCGGGCGACCGCATCCGCTCGTCGACTCCGCTACGCGGCGCTCAGCCCGATCCTCCACGACGATCCCGACCATCCGCCGGTCACGGGCCCGCTCTCGTTCGACGCGGTCCACGACGCCCTCGAACGCCGTGCAAGGCGTGGCGGACTCGTGGTGGCGATCGACGACGCGCACCTGGTCGACGAGGCATCGCTGCGCGTCGTGGCCGATCTCGTCGGCGTGCACGACACGTTCGTGGTGGCATCCGTGGACGACACCTTCCTCGGTCTCGATCCGCTCACCGAGTCCTCCCGGCTCACCGTCCACACGCTGACCCCGCTTGCGCCGGAGCACATCGGGCGGCTCGTGCGAGACCGGACGGGTGAGCGCGTCGACGACGAGAGCTGGTGGGTGCGTTCGAAGGGGAATCCGACGGCGCTGCTCCACCTGCTGGACGACCGCACCCACGATCCGGGCGACGCGATCCCGGGCGGCCTCAGCACGGATGCCCGCCGCCTGCTCGCGATCGTCGCCCTGGCCGAACCCTTCCCGCTCTCGACCGACGCCGAAGGCGCTCCGGACCCGACCTCGGTCGGCGTCGGCGCCGACGCGCTCGCCGAACTCGTCGGACGCGGCATCGTGGCCGTCGGCGGCACGGACAGCGACGGCGGCCGGGGGTCGCTCCGCCTCCGACATCCCGGGCAGGGCAGCCGCGTCCGACGCGCGCTCGGGGCGATCGAAGCGAGGTCGGCACGCCGAACCGCCCTCGACGCCATGCGGCGATCCTGGGCAGGGCTCGCACCGACCGACAGGCTCCGGGTCGCGACCCTGGCGGTGGAGGCGGGCGGCGATCTGACCCACGACGAGCTGCTCGACGTCGTGTCGCTCGCGCCGACGGCGGGCGACCCCGCGCTCGCCCTGCGCCTCGCCCGTCGGGGCGCCGAGCAGCTCGGACGGTTCGACGACCTGCGACGTCTCGCCGACGTCGGACACGAACAGGGTGCGGTCGACGACGTCGTCGCGGCGACAGAGGCGATGTCGGCGATGGCGTCGGGACCGCGCGACCACCTGGCCGTCGCCGTCGCCCGTTCGAACCACCTCCTGTGGCGGTGTGCGGACGCGACGGGTGCGATCGAGGCACTCGAGGACCCCCGTGTCGGCGAGCTGCCCGAGCTCCAGGCGATCCGCGCCCGCATGCTCGCCACTGTGGGCCAACCCGCCGCGGCGATCGCGCAGGGCGAGCCGCTGCGCCACGATCCCGAACCGCGAGTCCGCATCCAAGCGGCACTCGCCGTCGCCCATGCGCTGCGGCGCATCGGCCGACCCACCCGGGCCGTGGCGGTGCTCGACGACGCGCTCGCCAACGTCGAATCGGTCACCGATCCCGTGCTGTCCGTGAGCGGTCAGGTCCTCGGGGTCGCGCGCGTGCTCGCCATGGTGGAGGCCGGTCGGTGGACCGACGCGCTCGCGCAGGCGTCGAAGGCGGTGTCGTACGCCGAGCGCTACGACGAGAGCGCCGGCCGCGCCGTCGCGCTCGTGGTCCAGGCCGTCGCCCAGATCGAGTCCGGCGCACCGGCACTCGCCATCGCGCCACTGGCCGACGCCGTCGAGCTGCTCACCGAGCTTCGCCAGCCGGGCGGCCTCCGATGGGCGCTGAACGCACGGGCGCTCGCGCACGGCCTGATGTCGGATGCCGCTGCGGCACGACGCGACCTCGACCAGCTCGACGCCATCGGTCCCCATCCGGCCGACCTCTTCCCATCGCTCGAACCGAGGGCGAGGGCGTGGGCCCTCGTCGCTGCGGCCGACCCTGAAGGCGGCCGAGCGACACTCCGTGCGGCGATCGGGCGGTTCAAGGGCCAAGGTGCACTCGGGCCGGCATGGACGTGCGCACACGACCTGCTGTCGCTCGACCAGCCCGCCGACCTGCTCGGGCTCGCCGTGACGCCCGACGAGCCGCTCAGCGCGCTCCGAGCACGCCATGCGGCGGCCGTGCAGCACCGCGACGTCGACGAACTCGACGCGCTCACCGACACCTTCGAATGGCTCGGTGCGTTGCGGTGGGCGGCCGAATGTGCAGCCGCACGGTCCCGCGCCGCGACCCGGTCGGGCACCCGTGAGCACGCCCGGCGCGCCGGCGACCGGCTCAGCCAGCTCCGCGCCCGCTGCGACGGACTCGACATCCCCGCGGTGGCCGCCGGACGACTGCTGTCGCTCAGCGTGCGCGAGCGCGAGATCGCGCTGCTCGCCGCCCGCGGCCTGTCGAGCCGCGAGATCGCCGAGCGTCTCGGCGTGTCGGCGCGCACCGTCGACAACCACCTCGCCCGGTGCTTCGACAAGCTCGGCACCCGGTCGCGGGCCGAGCTCGGCGCATTGCTCGACGGCTGAGCGCCGTTCCCGGACGCACAGCGCGCGCCACCGCTCGCGTGGTGTCGAGATCTCGGCACGGCAGCCGTATGAACCCCTGACCAGGGCCTCGACGTGTGGCACACTGCCGGTGTGGACGACCTCGTCGGGCGGAGTGCCGAGTTCGCAGCCATCGGGGCAGCCCTGCGCCGCCCCGATCTCGCGGGCGCGCTCTTCATCGGCGACGCCGGCGTCGGCAAGTCCCACCTGCTGCACGCCACGCTCCGCCACGCGGAGGAGTCCGGCTTCGTCACGGTGTCGATCACCGGCACCCGCGCCCTCGGCGACATCCCGCTCGCGGCGTTCGCCGCGCTCCTGCCGGGTCGACCGGCGGGCGACGCAGGCGACCTGGTGCAGATCCGTCGCGCCTTGCAGGAACGGGCCGGCAACCGGCCGCTGCTGCTCGGGCTCGACGACGCCCACCTCCTCGACGAGGCGTCGGCGGCGCTCGCCCACCAGCTGGCGAACGATCTCACGGCGTTCGTCGTCGGCACGATCCGTGCCGGCGAGGCGCCGCCGGAGGCGATCTCGTCGCTGATGAAAGAGGGGGTGGCCGTCCGCATCCCGGTCGAACCGCTCGACGCGGCGGACCTGTCGACGTTCGCCCAGGTGATCCTCGGCCTTCCCGTGTCCGACGACGTCGCCGATCAGCTCTTCCTCCGAACCCTCGGCAACCCGCTGTTCGCGAAGGAACTGTTGCTCGAGGCTCGCTCGTCCGGTGTGATCGTCGAGCGCTCGGGTGTGTTCCAGGCCGAGGGCGACCTCCCCGCGCCGTCGTCGCTCAGCCAGTTCGTCGACGCTCGCCTGGCCGCGCTCGGCGAGGTGCACCAGCGAGCGGTCGCCCTGGTCGCGATCGGCGGCCCGCTCGAGATCGAACTGCTCGAGCAGCTCGTCGAACCCGATGCGCTGGTGGAGCTCGAGAGCGCCCGGCTGCTCACGGCCGACGAGCGAGACGAGACCCTGATGGTCGGCTTCGTCCACCCGGTCTACGCCGATGCGGCGCGACGCGCCGTGGGCCGACTCGCGGCCCGGCAGATGCTGCGCGAGCTCGCCGACGCGCTCGATCGGCGCACCCCGCGTCGGCCCCAGGACGTGCTCCGCATCGCGACGTGGCGTCTCGACGGAGGTTCCGCGGCTGATCCCTCGCTGCTCGCCGATGCCACCCGCATCGCGTCGGCGCGCAACGACTTCGACCTCGCAGAACGCCTCGGCCGGGCCTGGTTCGACCAGGTCGCCGACACGCCCGACGGCCTGCGTGCCGCCTGCCGTGTGGCGTCCGCCTACATCGAGCAGGGTGAGTACGGCGAAGCCATCTCGATCCTCGCCGACCCGCGGGTCCGCCGCGAGGCCGCTGCTCCGATCGACCGGCTGCGCGGCGCCGTGATCGAGGGCGGGATGACCTTCTGGGCGTTCGGCAAGGTCGCACCGGCGATCGAGATGCTCGACGCCGCTGCGGCAGAGCTCGGCGGGGCGCATCCCCTCATCGATGCCACCAAGGCGGCGATCTGGTCGGCGGCGGGTCGCCCGCGCGAGGCGCTGCTGCTGACGCCCGCCGGCTCGCCGGCGGCCAGGATGCCGGCCGGCGTCGCCTCCGACCTGCTCGCGCTCACCACCGCCGGCACGCCCGCCCTCGCACTCGCACGTGTCGGCGACGAACCCGAGTTCCTCCACACCGGCGGTGCGATCGCCGCCGCAGCGCATGCCTTCGCCCTCGTCGAGGCCGGTCGACTCCGCGACGCCACCGAGTTCGCGCTCGACGGCTGGGAACGAGCGGAGCGCGCCCACGATCGGCACGGGTGCGTCGCCTGGGCGATCGCGCTCGGGTGGGCCGACCTCAACCTCGGGCAGCGTCGTGCGGCCGAGCAGTGGTTCGATCGTGCGACGACGCTGGCAGAGCGATCGGCCGCGGCGGTGCACGGCACGAGATGGGCCTTGGGCGGGCTGCTGCTCTCACGCGCCCAGGACACCGATCCGACCGGCGCGCTGCTGGCCCTCGACCGCCTCTCGGCGGTGCCGCCCCACGAGGCCCGGGCACACGCCGACTTCGAGCTGCGCGGCCGGGCATGGCTCCGGGCGGTGCAGGGCGATGTGCTCGGCGCGGTCGCCGAGCTCCTCGGATACGCCGACGAGGCGACCGAGCGCGGACGGCATGCCTCGCGGGTGCGATTCCTCGTCGACGTCGTCCGCCTGAATCACCCGCGCGAGGCCCTCGCCCATCTGGACGCGGTGCCGTGCGTCGTCGACGGCGAGCTCCTGCCCACCTTGATCGATGCCGTGCGGGCCGCCGCGGCCGCCGACGCCGATGGCATGGCCGCCGTCACCGACCGGCTCGCCGGTCTCGGTTTCCTCGGCTACGCCGCCGAGGCGGCCACCGCAGCCTGGACGATGGTGCGTGACGCCAACGGCGAGGCACGGACGGTGGCCCAGTACGCCCGTCGAGCGCAGGAGCTGCGCGATGGCATCGACGTGCACGCGACGCCGATGCTCGCCCAGGCCCGACCGGAGATCTCGCTGAGCCGTCGCGAACGCGAGATCGCCGAGCTCGTGGCCGGTGGCCGGACGAGCCGCGAAGTGGCCGACGAACTCATCATCGGCGTGCGCACGGTGGAGAGCCACCTCGCCCGCGTGTACGTGAAGCTCGGCGTACGGTCGCGCACCGAGCTCGCCGATGCGTTGGGACTGCTGGGAGCGCCGACATGAGGACCCTGTTCGACCGTCTCGGTGGGCGCGGCGCGATCGCTGGCGTGGTCGACGATTTCTACGACCGGCTCACCCGCGATCCGCGGGTGCTCCATCAGTTCGCCGAGGAGCGGCTCCCCAGCCTGCGCGCAGCCCAGGTCGCGTGGCTCACCACTGCGTTCGGCGGCGCGCCGGGACAGCCGATGGCCGACCTGGAGGCCGCGCACCGCGACCTCGACATCACCGACGACCAGGTGACAGCGGTGCTCGCCCACCTGGAAGGGGCGCTCAGCGACGCCGGCGTGGATCCCGAGCTGCAGCGTCAGGCGATGTCGATCGTCGCCAGACTGTGGTTCGCCCGGGTGTTCTGAGGCCGCCCGACACCGAGCGACCCAGCGGTGCTCAACAAGGGACGTTGATGACCAGGCCCACGTAGAACGAGCTGTAGCCCTTGGTCGCCGAGTTGGCCGAGTTGAGCTTGCCCACGGTGGTGTCGAGCTTGGTGGCCACGAGCCCCGGGTAGTCGCCCTCTTCCACCGTGTAGGTGCCGCAGGCCGAGCCCGGTGCTTCGGTGGTGGTCGTCGTGGTGGCGACCGTGGTCTCCGGCGCTGCGGTGGTGGGCGCGACCGGGGCGCCGGCGATCGTCGTGGTGGGGATGCCCGGATCGGGCGGCACACCGGGCACGGTGGCGCCGGCCGGAATGAGGATGGTCTGGCCGACACCGGGCCACTCGGGCACGATGCCGTTGTCCTGCAGGGTCCAACCGTTGAGGGTCATCAGATCCTCGAACTTGACCTTCCACTTGTTCGCGACCGTCGACGGGTAGTCGCCCTCGAGGATCACGTACTCGGTCTGGAACTGCAGGATCGATCCCGGTGCGTCGGGCGCGGTGGTGACGGGCACGTTGGTGCTCGGCGCCGGCGCGATCGTCACATAGTTGGTGGCGCCGACGCGCACCGTGGTGGTGTTGGTCGTCGCTTCATCGGTCCCGCACGACACCAGCCCCAGCGAGGTCGCCGCGACGACCAGCCCCATACCCACGAACATCGACTTCACGGGTGTGCAGGCTACGCCGCGTGACTACACAAGTGGTCGCGCGGTGGGTGCGATCGGTGCGGGCAGCGACGTGTCGCCCATGAGCCAGCGGTCGACGTTGGACGCACATGCCCGACCCTCGGCGATCGCCCAGACGATCAGGCTCTGGCCGCGGCCCATGTCGCCGGCGACGAACACGCCGGGCACGTTGGTCTGGAAGTCGTCGCCGCGAGCGATGTTGCCGCGCGCGTCGAGGGCGACGCCGAGCTGATCGAGCCAGCCGCCCTTCTCCGGACCGACGAAGCCCATGGCGAGGAACACGTAGTCGGCGGGCAGCTCGCGGTCGGAACCCTCGACCTTCTCGAACCTGCCGTTCACCATCTGCACCTCGTGGATGAGCAGCGCACGGACGTTGCCGTTGCCGTCGTCGACGAAGCGCTCGGTGTTCACGCTGTAGATGCGCTCGCCGCCCTCTTCGTGGGCGGAGGTGACCTTGTAGGTGAAGGCGAACGTGGGCCATGGGTTGGCGGGTGCCCGGGTGTCGCTCGGGCGGGGCATGATCTCGAGCTGGGTGACGCTCGCCGCGCCCTGACGATGGGCCGTGCCGAGGCAGTCGGCGCCGGTGTCGCCACCGCCGATGATCACGACGTGCTTGCCGGCGACGTCGATCGGCGAGTGCTCGAGGTCGCCCTCCTGCACCTTGTTCGCGTACGGCAGGTACTCCATCGCCTGGTGGATGCCCTGCAGCTCGCGGCCGGGCACCGACAGGTCACGCCACGCGGTGGCGCCGGCGGCGAGCACGATCGCGTCGTACGACGCGAGGAGCACCTCGATGTCGACGTTCTCCCCCACCGTGGCGTTGGTGCGGAACTCGGTGCCCTCGGCCTCCATCTGGTCGAGGCGACGGTCGAGGTGGCGCTTCTCCATCTTGAACTCGGGGATGCCGTAGCGCAGGAGGCCGCCGATGCGGTCGGCCCGCTCGAGCACGATCACCTCGTGGCCGGCGCGCGTGAGCTGCTGGGCTGCGGCGAGACCCGCCGGCCCCGAGCCGATCACCACGAGCCGCTTGCCGGTGCGGACGGTCGGCTTCTGCGGGAGCACCCACCCCTCGTCCCAGGCGCGGTCGATGATCTCGACCTCGACCTGCTTGATCGAGACCGGATCGCTGTTGATGCCGAGCACGCACGCGGACTCGCACGGTGCCGGGCACAGACGGCCGGTGAACTCGGGGAAGTTGTTCGTCGCGTGCAGGCGGTCGATCGCGTCGCGCCAGTGCTCGCGGTAGACGAGGTCGTTCCAGTCGGGGATCAGGTTGCCGAGCGGGCAACCGTTGTTGCAGAACGGGATGCCGCAATCCATGCAGCGTCCGGCCTGCAGCTTGAGCGTGTCCGCCGGGAAGTCCTCGTAGACCTCCTTCCAGTCACGCAGTCGCACCGGCACGGGCCGGCGCGAAGGGGTGGCGCGCTGCCACTTCAGGAACCCGGTCACTTCACCCACGGCTGGCCTCCATCACGCGCTCCAACGTCGCTGCCTCGTCGAGTCCTTCGGACTCGGCGTCCTTCATCACCTTCAACACCCGCGCGTAGTCGCGGGGCATCACCATCCGGAACTCGCCGACGGTGGCGTCCCAACGACCGAGCAGGGCCGTACCGACGGCCGAGTCGGTCCACTGCACGTGGCGCTCGACGATGCCGCGCAGCTCGGCCACGTGCTCGTCCTCCAGCGGGAGCAGGTCGACCATGTCCCGGTTGAGCCTCGCGGCGAACACCTCGCCGGGGTCGTGCACGTAGGCGATGCCGCCGCTCATGCCCGCACCGAAGTTGCGGCCGGTCGCGCCGAGCACGACGACACGGCCACCGGTCATGTACTCGCAGGCGTGGTCGCCCACGCCCTCGACGACCGCGGTGGCACCGGAGTTGCGGACGCAGAATCGCTCGCCCACCACGCCGCGGAGGAAGATCTCGCCGCCCGTGGCGCCGTAGCCGATGACGTTGCCGGCGATGACGTTGTCCTCGGCCGGGAACGTCGCGTCGCGGTCGGGGCGCACGACGACGCGACCGCCGGAGAGGCCCTTGCCCACGTAGTCGTTGGTGTCGCCCTCGAGTTCGAGCGTGATGCCGGCGGGCACGAACGCACCGAGGCTCTGGCCGGCCGACCCGCGGAACTTCACGCGGATCGTGTCGTCGGGCAACCCTGCGCCGCCGTGACGCTTGGTGACGGCGTTGCCGAGCATCGTGCCGACGGTGCGGTTGACGTTGCGGATCGGCAGCCCGATCTCGACGCGCTCGCCGCGATCGATGGCCGCCGCGGCCCGCTCGATGAGCACCTGGTCGAGCGCCTCGTCGAGACCGTGGTCCTGACCGACGCTGTTCACGAGGGTCTGGCCGTACGGGTTCTGCGGCGTGGCGAGGATCGGCGAGATGTCGAGGCCCTTGGCCTTCCAGTGCTTGATCGCCGCCTTGGTGTCGAGCACCTCGACGTGGCCGATCATCTCGGCGAGCGTGCGGAAGCCGAGCTTGGCCATCCACTCGCGCACCTCCTCGGCGATGTACTCCATGAAGTTCACGACGAACTCGGGCTTGCCGCTGAACTTCGCGCGCAGCTCGGGGTTCTGCGTCGCGACGCCCACCGGGCAGGTGTCGAGGTGGCAGACCCGCATCATCACGCAGCCGCTCACCACGAGCGGCGCGGTGGCGAAGCCGAACTCCTCGGCGCCGAGCAACGCGGCGATCACCACGTCGCGGCCGGTCTTCATCTGGCCGTCGGCCTGCACGACGATGCGGTCGCGGAGGCCGTTGAGCAGCAGTGTCTGCTGGGTCTCGGCGAGGCCGAGCTCCCACGGGGCGCCGGCGTGCTTGAGCGACGTGAGCGGCGAGGCACCGGTGCCACCGTCGTGACCGCTGATCAGCACCACGTCGGCCTTGGCCTTGCTCACACCGGCAGCGACCGTGCCGACGCCCACCTCGGCCACGAGCTTCACGTGCACGCGGGCCGACGGGTTGGAGTTCTTCAGGTCGTGGATGAGCTGCTTGAGATCCTCGATCGAATAGATGTCGTGGTGTGGGGGCGGGCTGATGAGGCCGACGCCCGGCGTGGAGTGACGGGTCTTGGCCACCCACGGGTACACCTTGTGGCCGGGCAGCTGGCCGCCCTCACCGGGCTTGGCACCCTGTGCCATCTTGATCTGCAGGTCGTCGGCGTTCACCAGGTACTCGCTGGTGACGCCGAAGCGGCCGCTGGCCACCTGCTTGATCGCGCTGCGCCGGCTGGGGTCGTACAGACGCTCGGCGTCCTCGCCGCCCTCGCCGGTGTTGCTCTTGCCGCCGATGGAGTTCATCGCGACCGCGAGGGTCTCGTGGGCCTCCATGCTGATCGAGCCGTAGCTCATCGCACCGGTGCTGAACCGCTTGACGATCTCGCTGACCGGCTCGACCTCGTCGATCGACACGGCCGGGCGCACGCCCTCCTGCAGTTCGAACAGGCCGCGCAGGGTGGCCAGATGCTTCGACTGGTCGTCGACGAGCGCCGTGTACTCCTTGAACACGTCGTACCGCTTGGCGCGGGTGGCGTGCTGCAGCTTGAACACCGTCTCGGGGTTGAACAGGTGCACCTCGCCTTCGCGGCGCCACTGGTACTCGCCACCGAGCTCGAGCTTGCGGTGGGCACGCTCGGTGGGACGGCTCGGGTGTGCGGTGCGGTGACGCTCGGCGACCTCGCGGGCGACGTCGTCGAGGCTGATGCCGCCGAGGCGGCTGACCGTGCCGGTGAAGTACTCGTCGACCAGGTCGCGGCCGAGGCCGATCGCTTCGAAGATCTGCGCGCCGGTGTAGCTCGCGACGGTGCTGACACCCATCTTGCTCATCACTTTGAGCACGCCCTTGCCGGCGGCCTTGATGTAGTTCTTGACCGCCTTCTTCGGGTCGAGCCCGCCCAGGTTGTGCAGGTCCTGGGCGATCATGTCCTCGATCGACTCGAACGCGAGGTACGGGTTGATCGCACCCGCGCCGTAACCGACGAGCAGCGCCATGTGGTGCACCTCGCGGGCGTCGCCGCACTCCACGATGAGGCCGACCTTGGTGCGCTTCTTCTCGCGGATGAGGTGGTGGTGCACGGCCGAGGTGAGCAGGAGGCTCGGGATCGGGGCGTACACCGAGTCGCTGTTGCGGTCGCTGAGCACGACCACGCGGGCACCGTCGTCGATGGCCTTGCTCACCTTCGAGCGCACCGCGTCGAGCGCACGCTGCATGGCGAGACCGCCACCCGACACCCGGTACAGGCCGCTGATCTCGACGGCGCGCAGCTCGGGGTACTGGCCGTCGTCGTCGATGTGGATGATCTTGGCCAGGTCGTCGTTGTCGATGATCGGGAACGGCAGTGCGAGTTGACGGCAGCTCTCGGGGCCGGGCTGGAGCAGGTTGGCCTCCGGGCCGACGGAGCTGCTGACGGCGGTGACGACCTCTTCGCGGATCGCGTCGAGCGGCGGGTTGGTGACCTGCGCGAACAGCTGCTGGAAGTAGTCGAACAGCAGGCGGCTGCGCTCGCTGAGCACGGCGATCGGGGTGTCGGTGCCCATCGACCCGAGCGGCTCCATGCCGTTGGCGGCCATCGGGGCGACGATGAGCTTGAGCTCCTCGTGGGTGTAGCCGAACATCTGCTGGCGACGCAGCACGCTGTCGTGGCTGAACACGACGTGCTCGCGACCGGGGAGCTCGTCGAGTTCGGTGATGCCGTCGTTCAGCCACTGGGCGTAGGGCTGGGCGGCCGCGAGCGAGCGCTTGATCTCCTCGTCGTCGACGATGCGGCCCTGCTCGGTGTCGACCAGGAACATGCGGCCGGGCTGCAGGCGGCCCTTGCGGACGACCTTCGACTGCGGCACGTCGATGACGCCGACCTCGCTGGCGAGCACGACGAGGTCGTCGTCGGTGACCCAGTAGCGGCTGGGACGCAGACCGTTGCGGTCGAGCACGGCGCCGATGACGGTGCCGTCGGTGAACGACACGCACGCCGGGCCGTCCCACGGCTCCATCAGCGAGGCGTGGAACCGGTAGAACGCCCGCTTGTCGGCGTCCATGGTGTCGTGGTTCTCCCACGCCTCCGGGATCATCATCAGCATCGCGTGGGGCAGGCTGCGGCCGCCGAGGTGCAGCAGCTCGAGCACCTCGTCGAAGCTGGCCGAGTCGCTGCCGCCCGGGGTGCAGATGGGGAAGGCGCGCTCGAGGCCGGGCAGGAAGTCGCTGTGGAGCATCGCCTCACGGGTGCGCATCCAGTTGCGGTTGCCCTGCACGGTGTTGATCTCGCCGTTGTGGGCGATGTAGCGGTACGGGTGCGCGAGCGGCCAGCTCGGGAACGTGTTCGTGCTGAACCGGCTGTGCACCAGGGCGAGCGCGCTCTCGACGCGGTCGTCGTCGAGGTCGGGGAAGAACTCGGCGAGCTGCGGGGTGGTGAACATGCCCTTGTAGACGAGGGTGCGACTGCTGAGCGACGGGAAGAACGTGCTCTGCTCGGGGGTCAGCTCGTGCTCCACCCGCTTGCGGGCGATGTACACCTTGCGGTCGAGGTCGATCCCGGCAGCGCCGGCGGGATCGGTGACGAACAGCTGCTTGAAGCTGGGCATCACGGCCCGCGAGGTGGTGCCGAGGCATGCCGGGCGGATGGGCACCTCGCGCCAGCCGAGCACCGTGAGTCCCTCGTCGGCGACGATCGCCTCGATGGAGCTCTGCGCCTTCTCGGCGTCGCTCAGGTCGGCCGGGAGGAACGCGAGGCCGACGGCGTAGTGGCCGGCGGCGGGCAGCTCGAAGCCTGCGACCGCCCGGAGGAACGCGTCGGGGACCTGGATGAGGATGCCGGCGCCGTCGCCGGAGTCGGCCTCGGCGCCGGTGGCGCCGCGGTGCTCCATGTTGCAGAGGGCGCTCATGCCGAGCTCGACGATCGAGCGGCTGCGGATGCCCTTGATGTTCGCGACGAACGAGACGCCACAGGCATCGTGTTCGAAGCGCGGGTCGTAGAGACCCGACGGCGGGGGAAGATCGGAACGCATGTTGTCGGCTCCACAGAAGTCATCGCCGGGGAGGGCGAACGGGCTGGAGTGGCGCACGAGACAACGCTGGCTCGAACGGTCACAGCGATGTTACGCACGCGTGCGCCACCCCGCCAACCCATTGGAGGCGTCTCTCCGAGCGTGGCCAGGTGCCCACACCACCTGGCTCGACCCGACCTGCCGGCCCGATGCAGGTCGACGCCGCGATCTCGGCCGCCTTTCTGTTGCTGACCACCGAAAACCGGCCGAGATCCGCTCATCGAGCGTCGATCAACCTCGGATGGCGTGAGTCGATCACCGACTGCACCTCGTCGGCCACCTCGTCCATGCGATCCAGATCGCTCCACCACACCTCGACGATGTCCCAACCCTGCGCTCGGAGACGCCGCTTCCGCCGTACGTCCGCGGCGCGGGCGGACGGCGTCGCGTGCCACCGCCAGCTCTGACACTCGACACCGATCTTCAAGCCGGGAAGCGCGAGGTCGAGTTCGGCCAGCAGCCGTCCGTCCCGGTCGCGGACCGGAAGCTCGTCGACCGTGGCCACTCCTCGAGCGAGCAGGAGCGATGAGACCAGGCGCTGGAACCAGCTCCTCGGAATCCGACCGTCGACCCGCTCGTCGAGCAGCCGAAGAACGGTCGCCGGCCCGGCCACCCCCTGGCGACGCCACGCGCTCGCGGTCCGCCGGATCCAGACCGGCGAGTCGCCGTGGCGGAGCGAGGAATCGAGCGCGCGTCCCGCAGCGATCGCGCCGTCGGCCGCAGCGACCTGGATCAGCGCGACCGGCCGGATCACACATCGCATCCCGGCGACCGTGTAGCAATCTGACGCCCGCAACGACTCGGCCCGAACACCGAGCGCACCGAGCGGAAGCGGACGGATCCGGCCCGTCGAAGGAACAGAGACGACCACTCGTTCGTCCCGTTCGTAGCCATCGAAGCCATGGAGCCTCGCCGCTGCAGCATGCGACAGCACCGCGCCGTCCGACGCACAGAGGAGGGCCAGCCGACAGCGGCGACGCCAGTCGAACGGCAGCCCGGGCAACGACACGACGCCCCGCCATGGTCGTTCCCATTCGCCGCTCGCCAGCCGACGTCGCACGACACCGGGGCCGACGCCGAGCTCCACGAGTTGGCGGACGAGCGCAAGACCGTCCTGCGCGGTCATCAGTCGCATCCCCGCTTCGATGTTGCCGGCCATGCCCACACAGAGACACGCGCCGACGGCTCCAACGGAAATCTCGGCCGCCTTTCTGTCGCTGACGACCGAAAACCGGCCGAGAACGTCAGGACCTCGACGAACCGCGCATCAGCAGGTCAGGCGCATCACGGCGGCGACTCGGCCTGGCGCCTCGACCCTCCTGACGGCCCGACGACGGCCAGAACGGATATCTCGGCCGTCTTTCTGTTGCTGACGACCGAAAACCGGCCGAGATCCTTGCCGACATCCGAAGCCGGGCCGGGACCTCGGCGACCGGTGGGTCAGCTGGGGAGGGGTTTCGCGAACCAGTAGTGGGCGTAGGGGTTGTCGGTGTAGCGCTCGATCGGTGCGTAACCGGCGGTCGGTGTCGAGCACCACGCGCTCGGCCCAGCGCTCCAGCTTCCGCCTCGAGCCGGGCCAGCAACCGCTTGCCGAGCCCGATGCCGCGCACCGATGTGTCCACCCACATCCGCTCGATCTCGACGGTCGATGCATCGAGACGCTGCGCTTCCCCGCAGCCGACCACCCGCCCGTCACGATCGGCGACGAGGAAGTGACCGTGCGGCGGGTTCATCCACACGCCGGCGTCGTCGAGGGCCGAGCCGATCGCGAACCCGCCCTCGAACCGGTCGTCGAGCTCGGCGAAGGAGGAGCGCATTGCGCACACTGCCTCGGCCGACGACGCGTCGACCACGCGGAACGAGATGTCACTCACGCAGCATCTCCTGGAGCTTCAGCACCGTGTTCCAGTTCCGCGACGTACCGGCTGGCGCCTTCGCTCGACGACCGGCCCGGTCGAGGGCCACGGGCAGCTCGGCGCGGCCGAGTCCGTTCGGCACGAACAGGTACAGGTCACGGCCGACGAGCGTGCACGCCTCCGGGGCGAACCGATCCGGTTGCACCGACGCGACGATCGACGGATCGGGGGCGACGGCGTGGAAGACGACGTGCAGCTGCGTGCCGCCGGCATCGGGATACGGGTTGCCCGCCACGACCGCGTCGAGCTCCGACGCATTGCGGGTCACGACAGCGACGTCGAAACCGGCGATGCGGCTGATCACCGACGACAGCCACGCGTCGGGTTCCGACCCGGCGGAGGACGGCGCCGTCAGCACCGCGTTGCCGCTCTGGATGTAGGTCACGACGTCGGCGCAGCCGGCCTCGGTGAGCCCGTCGCGCAGTGCGGCCATCGACAGCTTCCGCCCGCCGACGTTCACCCCACGCAGCAACGCGACCGTTCGTGTCATCACCTCAGTCTGCCCGTGGCGCACCATGTCGCCGTCAGAGGTGGATGCGATAGCGGAGGGCATCGGTGGCGCCGTACGCGTCGTCGCGGCGGAACCGCTCGACGATCACGCCGCCGTTGGCCTCGATCACCCGTTGCGAGCCGATGTTGTCCGGGTCGGTGGTGAGCTCGACGTGGGGCAGCCCGCGCTCGGCACCGTCGACGAGGACGAGCCGCAGGGCCTCCGTCGCGCACCCCTGCCGGCGCTTCCACGGCACGACGCTGTAGCCGATGTGGCCGAGCACGTACGACGGCAGCTCCGCCGTCCCCGGCTGCCACCGGAACCCGATCGAGCCACAGAACTCGCCGTCCCACATCCACTTCCGATAGCCCGGCAGCCGCCGCGCGAACGACCCGTCGGGCATCGGGATGTCGGGGCCGGACGCGTCGAGATCGACCAGTTGCCGGACGAACGCCGCCGGATCGAGGCGGATGAACGCCAGCTCGCGCAGGCCCTCCTCGGCGACCATCGTGTGCGGCGACCAACCTCGCTCGATCGCGTCGACGTAGCTCGCCAACATCGTCTCGTCAGGCCAACGCAGCTCCATGTGTCGACGGTACGGAACCGGCGATGCCGGATCGCGCCGAATATCGGCCCGACCGGGCCCGACCTGTCAGGCGTCGATGAAGTTGGCGGGGCGCTTCTCGAAGTTCGACATCACGGCCTCGACCTGGTTCGGCTTGCCGATCAGCGACCCGATGATGCGACGCTCCTCGGCGAACTGCGACTCGGCCTGCTCGTGCAGCAGCCCGTTGATGAGCTGCTTCGCACCGCGCACGGCGTCGGGGCTGCGGCCGGCGATCTCGGCGGCCATCGCCATCGCGTCGTCGTAGGGCGTGTCGGACAGCTTCGTCGCGAGGCCGAGTGCGAACGCCTCGCGGCCGTCGAAGACGCGGGCGGTGAACACGAGTTCCTTGGCGACGTCGGCCCGCACCAGCTGGGCGAGGGTGAGCGTGCCGGTCATGTCGGGCACCAGGCCCCAGTGCACCTCGCGCACGCTCAGCTGGGTGTCGGGGTGCACGATGCGGATGTCGGCGCCGAGCGCGATCTGGATGCCACCGCCGAGGGCGTGGCCGTGCACGGCGGCGATCACCGGCACGGGGATCTCCTGCCACACCCAGCTCACCTGCTGGCCGAGGTGGGTGATGCGACCCTGCTTCATCGAGCCCGGGTTGCCCTCGCCACCGCCGTTGCCACCGTTGCCGCCGTCACCGCCCCCGTTCCCGCCGCCTGCCATCGCGGTGAAGCTCGAGAAGTCGAGGCCGGCGCAGAACGAGCCACCCTCACCGCTCAGCACCACGACGCGTACACCCGGCTCGGTCTTCAGGCGCTCGCCGGCTTCGGCGAGCGCGGCGAACATGGCGCCGTCGAGCGCATTGCGCTTGTCGGCGCGGATCATCTTCACATCGGCGATGCCGTGCGAGATCGAGATGTGGACACGGCCTGCGAGCTGATCTGACATGCCCGCAGTTTGTCACCTCAACCCTTCACCGCCTGCAGCGTGTAGCTCGCCGCCAGTCGGGCCGGCTGCTCGCGCAGCCGGTACTCCCCCGCCTCGTTGCCCACCATGGCGTCGCCGAGGGCGTTCCACGGCACCGAGTCGTGCTCGACGAACATGGTCAGCTGCAGCCCCGCCTCCCACAGCGCGTTGACGATCTCGGCCAGCCCGTGGTTGAAGTGGACGATGTCCGGCGACTCCAGTTCGCCCTCGTGGTCGACGTACGACAGCGGCTCGCTGAAGAGCGTGCCGCCCTCCACCTCGAAGTACGGGTACTCGACCACGACCAACCCGTCGGGTCGCGGGTCGCTCAACGACCACAGCATCGGATGCCCCTCGCGGATGAACAGCCGTCCGCCCGGTCGCAGCAGGTCCGCGACCACGCGTGCCCACCGACGCACGTCGGGCAGCCAGCACAGCGCTCCGATCCCGGTGTAGACGAGGTCGAACCGCTCGCTGCCGAGCGCCTCGATCGCGCCGTACACGTCGCTGCACACGTAGTCGATGTCGTGGCCGCAGTCGGCCGCGAGCCGACGGGCCACCTCGAGCGCGGGCTCGGAGAAGTCGAGGCCGGTCATCCGGGCACCGAGCTTGGCGAGCGAAACCGTGTCGGTGCCGATGTGGCACTGCAGGTGCACGGCATCGAGCCCGACGATGTCACCGAGTCGGGGGAGGTCGAAGGTGACCACCTGCGACAGGTGCGCCGGATCGTGGTGCGCCGCGAGGTCGTAGCCGATCTCGTGGTGCGGGACTCGGCTGTTCCAGTTCGCGAGGTTGATGCGCAGGTAGTCGTCGCTCATGCCGCGAGCGTCGCACGCCGCAGGACCCCGGCGATCCCGAATTGTCTCGTCCGCGCTACTTGCGCAGCGGTCGCCCCATCGAGTCGGGCACCTGGTTCATCGCGATCCGGATGATGTCGACGATCGCCCAGATGCCGAAGCCTCCGCAGGTGAGCAGCTTGGCGATCCCGAGGCCGGTGTTGCCCAGGTAGAACTGGTCGACCCCGAGGCTCCCGAGCAGCACCGACAGGATCAGCGCGGTCGTCCAGTCCTTGTCGGAGAACACGCCGGGCAGCTGACCCAACGGGAACCAGCCGCCGGTCGCCGTGCGCACCTGGGTGCTCGCAGTGACCTGCTTGGCGATGGCCATCGCCTGGAGCTGCCCACCGGTGTACGGACCCATCTCCTGCCCCAGCGCGCTCACCCAGAACAGATCCGTCGCCGGCGCCGGCCCGGGTCCGTACGGGGCCGACGGTGCACCGGCGCCCCAGGACGGCGCGTCACCGATCGGGGCCTGACGGTGCTCGGTCCAGCGTTCGCCGTCCCAGTAGCGGTTGCCGCCCGGCCGCTCCGTGTCGGGGTACCAGCCGGCGGCCGGTCGTGGTGCTCCCATGGGTTGCTCGTGCATCGGCACCTCGTCGCTGGTGGCTGCTCGTGCGGGTGCGGAGCACCCGAACCGCAGCCGATGGTAGTTGGCCCGCCCCGTCCGCTCCCCGGACCCGGGCCTGATCGCTCCACGGCGACGCGCCGTCGCCGTGGATGACAAGCTGCGCTCCGTATGAAGCTCAACCTCTCCGCCGACGAAGTCCTCACGTCCACTCGCGCCGTCCGCAAGCGCCTCGACTTCGACACGCCGGTCGAGCGCGAGGTGATCGAGGAGTGCCTGCAGATCGCCCTGCAGGCACCCACGGGCTCCAACAGCCAGGGCTGGCAGTGGATCATGGTGACCGACCCGGCGAAGAAGCAGGGCCTCGCCGACATCTACGCCCACAACTTCTCGATCTACGCGGGCAGCGCCAAGTCGAACACCTACGAGCCGGGCGACCTGCGCTACGAGCAGAAGGACAAGATCACCGAGTCGGCGACCTACCTCACCGACAACTTCCACCGCGTGCCGGTGATCATGGTGCCCTGCATCATGGGCGACCTCGATCGTGCTCCGACGTTCCAGGCGGCGTCCGCCTGGGGTTCGCTGCTCCCCGCGGTGTGGAGCTTCATGCTCGCCGCCCGCGAGCGCGGGCTGGGCACGGCATGGACCACCATCCACCTCATCGGTGGCGGCGAGCAGCAGGCCAAGGAGCTCCTCGGCATCCCCGACGGTGTCACCCAGGCCGGCATGTTCCCGATCGCCTACACGATCGGCACCGAGTTCAAGCAGGCCAAGCGCCTCCCGCTCGAGCCGATCCTCCACTGGGACCAGTGGTGAGCTGACCCGCACCGGCGGACGCACCACACCGATCGAGGACAGGAAACGATGGTCGCCGAACTGCATGCCGATCAACCGCTCGGCGCACGGGACCCGGAGTGGCGCACCCAGGCAGGCTTCGCGTACCGGTTCGACTGGGGCCCGAACGGTCTCCGCACCTTGGCACCCGTTTCCGACGTGGTCGTCATCGTCGACGTGTTGCGGTTCACGTCCGCGGTGAGCGCAGCGGTGGAGGGGGGCACCACGGTGTTCCCGTACCGGTGGGCCGACGACGGCGCCCCCGCGTACGCGGCCGACCACGACGCACAGTTGGCCGGGCGGCGCGAGCACGGCGAGCTCTCGCTGTCGCCCACCGATCTGCTGTCGGTCTCCACCCCGCTCCGGCTCGTACTCCCGTCACCGAACGGGTCGGCGCTGTCGTTCGCCGCGCGCGACCACGGCGCCCGCCACGTGTTGGCCGGATGCCTGCGCAACGCGACCGCCACGGCCCGGCTCGCGCGTCGCCTGGCAGGCGCCACCGGCACCATCTCGGTGATCGCCGCCGGCGAACGCTGGCACGGGGCCACCGGCCCCATCCGCCCCGCGGTCGAGGACCTGATCGGGGCGGGCGCGATCCTCGCCGCACTCGACCCGTCGGCGGCGATCTCGGCGCCGTGCTGCTCGCCGGAGGCCGCGGCAGCTCGTGCCGCCTTCGTCGGGGCCCGCCCGCGCCTGCACGAGACGATCGCATCGAGCGGATCGGGCCGCGAGCTGATCACCCGCGGGTGGGCCGACGACGTGGCGACGAGCGCCGCCCTCGACGTCACCGACCGGGCGGCCCGCCTCGTCGACGACGCCTACGTCCGGTCCTGACCGGGCCTGATCGCGCCGACGCCGGCTCGCGGGCGATCCGATCAGTCGTCGTCGTCGACCAGCGAGTTCGGTTCGGCGCTCGGCTGGACCCGCACGTCCATCGCCCGCAGCGCGAGCGCGATGCGTCGACGCAGCTCGCGTGCGACCTTCCACTGCTGGGCGGGGAGGGTGCGTCCCACCACGCGCATGTGCACGCTGTCGGCGCCCAGATCGTCGAGGCCAGAGACCTTCGGCGCCTCCAGCACGACCGGCGCCCACTGCGGCTCGACTGCCATCGCCGCCCCGACCTCGTCCAGCCTGGCGGCCACCTCGTCGAGGTCGACGTCGCGACCGAGCGGCACCTTGATCAGCACGCGGGCCCAGTCGCGAGACGCGTTCACGCTCTGACGCAGCTCACCGTTCGCGATGGTGACGAGGTCGCCGTCGAAGGTGCGCAGCTTGGTGACCCGCAGCGTCATCTCCTCCACGTGCCCCTCGACCCAACCGACGCCCATCAGCGGGCCGACGCGCACGAGGTCGCCAACACCGAACTGGCGCTCGCTCAGGATGAACATGCCCGAGAGCACGTCACCCACGATCTGCTGGGCCCCGAAGCCGAGGCCGGCGCCGACGACGGAAGCGAGCGGCACGACGGCCGAGGACGGCAGGTTGAGCTCGATCAGCACCCAGATGATCGCCATGAACACGATCGAGAAGTTGATGGCCCATCGCAGGGCGCCGATCAGCGCCTGTTGGTGCGCACCGACGGTGCTGGTGCGCGGATCGCTCGCGAGCCGCTGCTGCTCGCTGAACTTCTTCGCCTGCCGTTTGGCGACGAAGCTGACCACCTTGGTGAGCACGAGCGCGGCGACGACGATCAGACCGATCGTGATGCCCGTCCCACGGAGCCAGTCGACCACACCGTCCCAGAAGCCGTCGTCGCGCTCGTCGAGCACCGACCCGACGATGGGAGGGACCGAGGAGGAGACGCTGAGGATCATCGCCGCCATTCTGCCCGCAGCGGGTCACTCCACCAGGCGCAGGCCGGTGGGCAGCACGCTCGGCTCGGCGGTGGGGAGTTCGACGACGAACTCGGTCCGCCGCGCCGGGAAGACGTGCTCGCTCATGAGCACCGGACGACCCTGGGTGTCGGTCGTGATGCGTTCGCAGCGCAGCACCGGGCTGGCCGCCGGCACGCCGAGCAGCTTCGCGTCCGCGCCATCGACGGAGTCGGCCCCGATGGTCTGGGTCGCGCCGCGCAGTGCGACGCCGAGCATCTCGTAGAACGGTCGCTGCTCCACGTCGTGGCGGCTGAGGTGCTGACCGAGCTCGGCCGGGCACCACACGGTCACCACCGCGAAGGGTTGACCGTCGGCGAGGTTGAGCCGCTTCACGCGCAGCACCTGCTCGACCCCGAGCACCTCGGCCACGCGCTTCGGCGCGGTGCGGAAGTCGAACTCGATCACCCGACGCTCGGGCTTGATGCCGCGACGCTCCAGTTGTCCTTCGATCGTGCCCAGCTCGTCGAGGTGCTGGCGCAGCGGTTCGCCCGCGACGTACCAGCCGAAGCCCTGGCGTGCATCGACGAGGCCTTCGTCGCGCAGGATCTCCAGCGCACGCCGGATGGTGACGCGACTCACGCCGAACTCGGTGGACAGATCGGCCTCGCTCGGGAGCACCTCGCCGGCGCCGACGGCGCTCAGACGCGAGCGGAGCTCGTCGGCGATCTGCTGGTAGCGGATGGTCCTCACACACGGCTCCGGACGACATGGCCGCCGGTGTCGTCACGGCCGCTGTGACTGCCGCTGCGACCGCCGCTGTCGGTGGCGTCGTCGGCCAGCTCGGCCCGCAGCTCGGCGAGATCCCTGCCCTCCATCACCGACACCTCCGTCGTCACACCCGGCGCACCGATCGCTGCATCGAACCGCTGCCATCCGGCATGCTGCGCGATCGCGGCGCGGAACGCAAGGTCGGCGTCAGGGTCCTCGGGACCGAGCACTGCCAACGAACCGCCATGGCCGCCGGCGCCGTTCACCTTCCACCCGCGGGCACCGTGCTCGCGGGCCACCGCGATGAGGGCATGGGCGTCGTCGCCGACCAGTCCGGCGTGCATCGACTCGATCGCCTCGTGGCTCTCGTGCAGCGCCATGCCGTAGGCGCCGAGGTCGCCGATCGACAGCGCGTCCGCGGCAGCCCTGGCGGCGATGCGCATCTGCTCGAGCTCGTCCTCGCCGTGGCCGGCGTCGAGACGCTCGATCACCTCGTCGTGCAATGCCGACGAGGCGTGCGGGGCACCGAGGTAGACCGTGTGCAGGCGAGCCGCGAGCTGTGCCCGAGCCGCAGGCGGCGGCACGATCAGCTCGCGCCGCACCATCGGGTAGTGGACGTCGAAGCGACTGATGCCGCCCCACGCTGCGGCCGCATGGTCCTGCACGCCCGACTGCTTGCCCGTGACGGTCTCGTACGAGTGCGCCATCGCCGCGGCTTCACCGGCATCGAGCGGATCGCCGATCGCGGCGGCGAGCGCGCTGACGAGCGCCACCATGACCGAGGCGGACGTGCCGAGGCCCGAACCCGGCACGGTCGAGTCGGCGATGTCGACCTCGATCGAGCCCGGGATGTCGGACGCGACGACCGCGTGTTCGATGATCGGATGGCGGCCCGGCGGATCGCCCATCGAGAACTCGTAGTCCTCGCCGGTCATGCGGATCACGAGACGCACCCAGCGATCCGATCCCGGTTGCGCGCGGAGGCGCACGTCGGCGCGATGGTCGATCGAGATGTTGCACACGGTGCCACGTCGGGCGAACCATGTGTCCGTCCACCCACCGACGTCGGCGGTGCGCGTGGGAGCGGTGGCATGGACGAGGATCACCGGCGGCCGGCGGAGCGGACGTGTGATCGTCGAGTCGGGGGGATGATTGTGGGGAGAGGTCACTTGTATTAGAGTTGTCTACATCGAGCGGTGCGAGCGATCGCACCGATCGGAGGTGCGGGCAACCGCACGATCGATCTCGTCACGACCTGTTCGCGACTGAACACCCGAGGATAGAGGAGCCACCATGACCGTCACCGCCGGAACACCGATCGAACTCGTGCAGGGCGTGTACGCCACGCTCGACGAGCGCGTGGCGGCAGGCCGCGAGCGCTTCGGCCGCCCGCTCACCCTCACCGAGAAGATCCTGCTCAACCACTTGTACGACCCGACCGAGCCCGTCGAGCGCGGCGGTACGTACAACGACTTCCATCCCGATCGCGTCGCGATGCAGGACGCGACGGCGCAGATGGCGCTGCTGCAGTTCATGACCGCCGGTCTGCCCACCACCGCGGTGCCCTCGACGGTGCACTGCGACCACCTCATCCAGGCCAAGGTCGGCGCCCGCATCGACCTCGGCGTCGCGGTCGACACGAACAAGGAGGTCTACGACTTCCTCCGCTCCGTCAGCGCCAAGTACGGCATCGGCTTCTGGGGCCCCGGGAGCGGCATCATCCACCAGGTCGTGCTCGAGAACTACGCGTTCCCCGGCGGCATGATGATCGGCACCGACAGCCACACCCCCAACGCCGGCGGCCTCGGCATGGTCGCCATCGGCGTGGGCGGCGCGGATGCCGTCGACGTGATGACGGGCTTCCCGTTCAACGTGCGCTGGCCGAAGGTCATCGGCGTCAAGCTCACCGGCACCCTCTCGGGCTGGTCGTCGCCGAAGGACGTCATCCTCGAGGTGGCCCGGGTCCTCACGGTCGAGGGCGGCACCGGCGCGATCATCGAGTATCACGGCCCGGGCGCCGACAGCATCTCGGCCACCGGCAAGGCCACCATCTGCAACATGGGCGCGGAGATCGGTGCCACCTGCAGCGTGTTCCCGTACGACCACAACATGGCCCAGTACCTGAAGGCCACCGGCCGCGAGGCGATCGCCGACGCCGCCGACAAGGCCGCGGCGAACCTGCGCCCCGACGACGGCGCCCAGTACGACCAGCTCGTGGAGATCGACCTCGACCAGCTGAAGCCGCTCATCAACGGCCCCCACTCCCCCGACCGCGCCAACCGCGTCGGCGCCCAGGTGGGCGCCGAGGCCCGCGCCAACGACTGGCCGCTCGAGATCAGCTCCACCCTCATCGGCAGCTGCACCAACAGCTCGTACGAGGACATCACCCGCGCCGCCTCGATCGCCCGCCAGGCCGCGGCACGGGGACTGACGGCCAAGGTCGAACTCCTCGTCACGCCCGGCTCCGAGCAGACCCGCGCCACCATCGAGCGCGACGGCCTGATCGCCGACCTCGAGGCGATCGGCGCCACCGTGCTCGCCAACGCGTGCGGTCCGTGCATCGGCCAGTGGGACCGTCCGGCAAGCGTGACCGGGAAGCCGAACACGATCGTCAACTCGTACAACCGCAACTTCCCGAAGCGCAATGACGGCTCGGCCAACACGCTCAGCTTCGTCACGTCGCCCGACACCGTGGTCGCCCTCGCCCTCGCCGGCCGCCTCGACTTCGACCCCACCACCGACACGATCACCGCGCCCGACGGCACCGAGGTCCTGCTCGACCCGCCCGTGGGCGAGGTGCTGCCCGACGCCGGTTACGACCCGGGCGAGAACACCTTCACCGCCCCGCCTGCCGACGGCTCGTCGGTGGTCGTCGAGGTGTCGCCCACCAGCGACCGTCTGCAGCTCCTGCAGCCGTTCCCGGCGTGGGACGGCAACGACTACCTGGGCCTGCCCGTGCTGATGAAGGCCAAGGGCAAGTGCACCACCGACCACATCTCGGCTGCCGGCAAGTGGCTCACCTACCGCGGCCACCTCGAGAACATCTCGGGCAACCTGTTCCTCGGTGCGATCAACGCGTATGGCGACCAGTACGAGGCGGGCCACGGCAAGGACGTTCGCGACGGCAGCGTCGACACCTTCCCGAACCTCGCGAAGAAGTACAGCGAGGCCGGCATCCGCTGGGTGGCGATCGGCGACCGCAACTACGGCGAGGGTTCGTCACGCGAGCACGCGGCGATGGAGCCCCGGTTCCGCAACGGCGTGGTGATCATCACCCGCAGCTTCGCCCGCATCCACGAGACGAACCTGAAGAAGCAGGGCATGGTGCCCCTCACCTTCGCCGATCCGGCCACCTACGACCTCGTGGGCGAGGACGACCGCATCAACGTGCTCGACCTGCCGCCCAAGCCCGGTCAGAACGTGCGTTGCCAGATCGTGAAGCCCGACGGCACCACGATCGACTTCGAGGGCGTGCACACCTTCAGCGACGAGCAGGTCGAGTGGTTCCTCGCCGGCTCGGCCCTCAACGTCGTGCGCAAGAAGGTGGCCGAGGGCCAGGCCTGATCCGAGCCGATGCTTCCGGTCGCGGATCTTCTCGCTGAGCGAGAGGATTCGCGACCGGATCCATCGGTGCGCGCGCCTAGGTTCGGCGCATGGAACTGATTCACGCGCTGCGCTCCAACGGGGCCGTCCGCTCGTTCACGGATCGCCCGGTCGACGACGCCACCCTCTCCGCCGTGCTCGACACGGCCCGGTTCGCGCCGAGCGGCGGCAACCGCCAGCCGTGGCGCGTGGCGATCGTTCGCGACCTCGACACACGCCGCGAGATGGGCGGACTGATGCGCACGGTGTGGGAGGAGTACGTCGGCGCGAACGCCACCGGCGTCACCGCCTTCGCGTTCGGCCGCTCGATCGACGCACCGTCGATCGCGGCACCCAACGCGCTGCTCGACGAGATCGAGACGGTGCCGGTCGTGCTCGCGATCGCCGCCGACCTGCGCCACATCGCGATGATGGACGGCAACCTCGAGCGGCCACCCGTCACCGGCGGCGCCTCGATCTACCCGTTCTGCTGGAGCATCCTGCTGGCCGCCCGGGAGCACGGCCTGGGCGGGGTACTCACCACGTTCCTGTCGCGCGAGGAACCGGCGATCGCACCTCGGCTCGCCCTCCCCGCCGATCACGCGCTCGTCGCGACGATCTTCCTCGGGTACCCGACGCACCAGAACACCAAGCTGAAGCGGCACGCCGTGAATTCGTTCGCCACGATCGACCGGTTCGACGGAGACTCCTTCGATGCCTGAGCCGACAGCCCTGCCCGACATCGCGTCTGTGACCGGTGAGCACGCGATGCTCACCGACTTCCTCGACTACTTCCGCACGGTCTTCCTGCGCAAGGTCGAGGACCTCACCGACGAGCAGTCACGGCAGCGCCTGCCGCCGAGCGACCTCGATCTGCTCGGCATGACCCGCCACCTGGCCGACGTCGAGCGCTGGTGGTTCCGCGGTGTGTTCACCGCAGAGGTGACCGATGGGAACTACGAGAGCGACGACGATCCCGACCTCGACTGGCACCACGGGCCGGCCGACACGATCGCGGAGGCACGCGACATCTGGCACGTCGAAGTGGCTCGCGCTCGCGAGATCGTCGCTGCGTCGACCGATCTCGACACGATCGGGGCGTACACCTCGGGCAGCCGAGGCGAGATCTCCCTGCGGTGGATCATGATCCACATGATCGAGGAGTACGCGCGGCACCTGGGCCACGCCGACTTCCTCCGCGAGAACATCGACGGCGCGACGGGCGACTGACCGCAACCGACGGCGGGTCGGCCGACCAGCGCGGCCTCAGAGCACCGGCGTCAGGCCACCGGCGTCAGGCCACCGGCGTCAGAGCACCGGCGTCAGAGCACCGGCCTCAGATCACCGGCCTCAGATCACCGGGGCTGCGGCTGGGCCGGCGATGACGGTGCGGGCACGCTCGGCGGCGTCGCGGGCACGATCGGCCAGACGCCGGGCGGCGACACCGATCCGCGCGATGCGGTCGAGCACCGCGTCACGGGCCTGCTCGGCCTCGCTGGTGAGCCCGCACAGCGACTCGATCTTCCACCACCGCACGACCACCGGCTGGAGGATCTGGTCATGGTGCTGCTGCAGGTTGTAGAGACCGTCGCGGGCGATCGCCTCGGCGTGCTTCTTGAACCCGGGAATGCCCGTGCCGGGCATCTCGAACTCGCGCACCTGACGTTCGATCGCGGGCAGCACGAGCGAGGGAGCGATCTCCAGCGCCGCGGACGTGAGGTCGCGGTAGAAGAGGAAGTGGAAGTTCTCGTCGGCGGCGACACGGCTGATGACCTCGTAGCCGGCCTCGCCGACCGGATGATCGCCGAGGTGCAGCTGCAAGGCCTTGCCGGTGTTGCGGTGGGCGATGCGGGTGGCGAGCTCCTGCAGGGCGACGTAGACGAACCCGTCGACGGCGCTGTCGGGATTCGGCACCTGGCCACCCGACATCTGCGACATCCTGCCGTCCTCGAGCGCCCGCGGGTCGATCGCCCGGGTCACCGTCATGAAGTCGCGCAGGGCGATCGAGTGACGGGCCTCCTCGGCGGTCCAGCGGTGCGACCACTCGCGCCAGGCGCCGTCGCGGCCGAACATGCGGTCGATGGCCTGGAAGTAGTACGGCAGGTTGTCCTCGGTCAGGAGGTTGACGAACAGCGCGCTGCGGACCGAATCGGGCAGCGGCACCTCGCGGGCGTCCCACTGCTCACCCTCGACGAAGTCGCGGCCGAGGCTCCACGGCACGAACTCATGCGGATACCAGGGCTTGCACGTCTCGTAGTGGCGTGCCGTCAGCTGCTCGGCCACCGGGGTCAGTTCGTGGAGGAGCTGGACCTCGTTCATGATCCTCAGTCTACCTACCGGTCGGTAGGCGGGTGTGTCGGGGTGCGGTGCGCACGCTCGGGCGAGACCTGGTGAAACGTCCGGCGGGTTCGCCGGACGTCCGGCAGGACGGCGCACCGGGGCGCCCGTCGCCGACACGGTGACACGGTGACCGCTCGGAACCGACGGCCGTTCCAGCACGCACGCTGCTCGGACACCGCGTAACGTACCCACCCGTGGGGACGGCGAGACGCCGACTGTCGAGCATTCCGCTCCTGGTGATCGCCGCTGTCGCGCTCGCGGTGCTCCTGCCCGTGTGGGCGCCGCTCGCCGTGATCGCCGATCTCGTGCGAGGCCGCACCAGGGTGCCCACCGCCCGCCTGCTCGCGTTCGCGTTGGGCTGGAGTTGGCTCGAGACAGCCGGTGTCGCGGCAGCCACGTGGCTCTGGCTCACCGGTCGGGGGCGAGACCACCGCCGGCACTACGCACTCCAGCGCTGGTGGGCCGCGAACCTGATGGGCGTGCTCCGCCGTACCACGGGTCTCACCATCGAGGTGTCCGGTGTCGAGGCCTTCTCCCCCGGCCCCGTCGTCGCGCTCTGCCGGCACGCGAGCCTCGCCGACTCCCTGGTGAGCGCGTGGGTGGTCACGAGCCTCGCGACGAAGCAGCCTCGCTATGTCCTGAAGCGGGAACTCCTCGCCGACCCGTGCCTCGACGTCGTCGGCAATCGCCTGCCCAACCACTTCCTCGACCGCGATGCCGCCGACTCGGCGGGCGAACTCTCGGCACTCACCGCGCTCGCTGAGGGGCTCGGCCACGACGACGTGGCGATCATCTTCCCCGAGGGCACCCGCGCCGCGCCGGCGAAGCGCACCAGGGCGCTCGCCCGGATCGCCGAGCGCGACCCCGACCGTGCCGAGCGCCTCGCCGGCCTGCAGCACCTGTTGCCACCGAGACCCGCCGGCACCGCCGCGCTGCTCGCCGGCTCGCCCGACAGCGACGTCGTGATCGCCTGGCACACCGGCTTCGAAGGCCTCGACACGTTCGGCGGGATCCTCCGTTCGCTCGCCCGCGGCGCACCCCGGGTGCGCTTCGCTGCCATCCGGATCCAGCGCGACGACGTACCCTCGTGCGACGACGTGCCGGCTCTCACGGTCTGGCTCGACGAACGCTGGCTCGACGCCGATCGGGCCGTCGACGCACTGCTCACCGAATCCGCCCTCAGCCGGGTCTGACCCGCACCACCGACCTTCGAGGCCACATGCCCACCGCCATGCTCTCCGCCGCACTTGCGATCGTCGTGCTGATGCTCGTCACCTGGGGCATCAGCCTCGCGATCACCAACGTGTCGATCGTCGACATCTCGTGGGGCCTCGGGTTCGTGCTGGTCGCCTGGAGCGTCCTGCTCACCGTCGACGACGGCCTCGACGCCCGTCAGAACCTGCTGGTGGCGATGGTGACGATCTGGGGATTGCGACTCGCTGGCTACCTGGCGTGGCGCAACCTCGGCCACGGTGAGGACTACCGGTACAAGGCGATGCGCAAGCACTACGGCCCGAGGTTCCGCTACCTGAGCCTGCTCACGGTGTTCGGCCTGCAGGGCGTACTGATGTGGATCGTGTCGCTGCCGGTGCAGATCGGCCAGACCGACGACACCCCCGACATCGGCGTGATCGCGATCATCGGCGTCGCCGCGTGGCTCGTCGGCCTCTTCTTCGAAGTCGTCGGCGACGCACAGCTCGCCCGCTTCAAGGCCGACCCGAGCAACGCCGGCAAGGTGATGGATCGCGGGCTGTGGAAGTACACCCGCCACCCGAAC
>CAUJET010000024.1 GCA_963169665.1 Actinomycetota bacterium
CCGCTCGTGGCGGTGCTCGGTCCGTGCATCCACCCGTGCTGCTACGAGTTCGGCGACGACGACCTCGCCAGGGCCATCGAGCGGTTCGGACCGACGGTGGAGGGGCGCACGGCCGACGGCCGGCGGGCGCTCGACGTGCCGACGGCGGTCCGCCTCGCGCTCGCCGAGCTCGACGTCGCGCTCGACGACCGGTCGGCGTGCACCGGGTGTGACGCCGACCGATGGTTCTCCCACCGCGTGCGACGTGAACGCGGCCGTCAGGTGATGGCCGTCTGGAAGGATGCGCCGATGGACCTCACCGCGCACTCGGACGGCGACGACCATCGGTCAGCGGGGGCGGCGAGATGATCGACGCCGTGCAGGTGTGCGAGCGGCTCGCCGTCGTGCGCGAGCGGATCGCCCGCGCCGGGGGCGTCGACGTGCACCTCATGGGCGTGACGAAGACCTGGGGCATCGACGCCGTGCGTGCCGCGGCCGCGGCCGGATGCGACTCGGTGGGGGAGAACTACGCCCAGGAGCTGGCGACCAAGTTCGCCGGCGAGACCGGCCTGCCGCAGGTGCACTTCATCGGGCGCCTCCAGACCAACAAGGTCCGCCTCGTCGCCCCGTTCGTCGACGTGTACGAGACCGTCGACCGCGGTTCGCTCGCGGCCGAACTCGCCAAGCGGACGCCGGGCGCGACGGTGCTCGTCCAGGTCAGCCCGGACGCCGATCCGGACAAGGGTGGCTGTGCGCTCGACGGCGTGAGCGCGCTCGTCGAGTCGTGCAGCGGGCTCGGGCTCGTGGTGGCGGGACTGATGACCGTCGGCCCCACGGAGGGCGGCCCCGAGGCGGCCCGGCCCGGTTTCCGTGCGGTTCGAGCCCTCGTCGATCGACTCGGCCTCGCCGTCTGTTCGATGGGCATGAGCGACGATCTGGAAGTCGCCGTCCAGGAAGGATCGACCCAGGTGCGCGTCGGCAGCGCGCTCTTCGGGCCACGGACAGCAACAGCGACGCGCGATCGCGTGCCTCCACCTCACGCCGAGTGACATCGGCTAGCCTCGCACTTCCAGGAGGAGCGTGAATGTCGATCTGGAAAAGGGCCATGGACTATCTCGGGTTGGGGCCCGACGACGCCTATGACGACTACGACCTCCCACCCGAGCCCGAGCCGCGCGGCCCTCGCGGCCGTCAGCCCCGCTACGAGGAGCCGGTGGTGCGCAGCGGCCGCGGCGCACCCGAGTACGAACCGGAGGCAGCCGTCCGCACCGTGCCCACCCGTCCGAGTTTCCCGACGCGTGACGTGGAACCGGTCGGCCGCCGTCCGGTGGTGGCCAATGAGGATTCCAGCGTGCACCCGCGCCCCATCAATCCCACCCGCTCCACCGCCCCGGCGCGAGGAGGTTCGGCCATGAGCTCCGACCCGCACACCGTCCGTCCGCGTCGGTTCGATTCCGCCCAGGAGATCGCCGACAAGTTCAAAGAGGGCCAGCCGGTCATCATGAACCTCGAGGCCACTGACCGCGAGGTCTCGCGGCGGTTGATCGACTTCGCGAGCGGCCTCTGTTACGGATTGAACGGCAGCATGGAGAAGGTTGCGTCAGGTGTGTACCTGTTGAAGCCTGTCGTGTCCCGCCCCGGGGGATACGGCTCGCTCGAGGACTGATCGAGTCCACCGATCGACCCGGTGTGCCGTGGCTGGCGCGCCCGGCACCGATTCTGCACGGTTCACACGACGTGTGGGCAATGGGTGACCGAGCGTGCACCACCGGCCTAACATGGCCGACATGGAACTGAGTCCGCAGGCTGTGGCAGCCGCCACCTTCAAGACCGTCAAGCGGGGATACGACCCCGATGAGGTGCGGGCCTACCTCATCGAAGTGTCGGCCAGCCTGGAGGCATCGCACCAGCAGGCGACGGCGATGGAGGCCCGAGCTCGCGCTGCGATCGCGAAGCTGCAGGACGCGACCCAGAACGCCCAGCACACCGGTCCCGTGCCGGTCGTCGCGCCTGCCGCCGTGCCGATGGTCGGCGCAGAGGAGGCCGAGACGATCAGTCGGACGCTGCTGCTCGCTCAGCGCACCGCCGATTCCACCGTGGCCGAGGCTCAGGCCCGCGCGACGTCGATCACGGAGACCGCGCAGGCAGAGGCCGCTGGGGTCACCGCAGCAGCGAAGCTCGAGGCTGCGTCCACACTCGAGCAGGCCCGCGCCGAGGCGGCCCGGTTGCTCGACGAGGCCCGTACCGAAGCACACCGAGCCAAGAGCGAACAGCACCTGCGCGCCGAGTCGGAGGTGAAGGAACTCCAGTCGCGTCGCGAGGCTCTCGTCGCAGACCTCGACACGTTGGAGCAGCACGCGGCCCGGCATCGCGACCAGCTGCGCGAGACGTCGACTGCGCTCGCCAAGCTCGCCGATCAGGTGCCCGCGGCGATCGAGCGGCCGTCGTTGCGAGCACCGTCGGGTCAGTCGGGTCTCGCGGGTCTGTCGTCCAGCCCGTCGCTGATGAATGGCGACGACACCGGCGGGCACCGCGTCCCGCCGCCGCCGATCACCGGGCAGGTGCCGCTGCAGCCGGGTGTCGAGCCGCTCGTGTCGCCTCGCCCCACGTCGGCCGATGAGGTGCGCTCGATGTGGCAGGAGGCCGAACGGGCCGAGCTCGCCGGCCAGGGCCTCGTCGACAGCACGCCCGTCGACGGCATCGGCTTCGACGCGCCGACGCCGACCGACGGCATCCGTCGCTGATCGAGCGGCTGTCGATCGAGCGGCTGTCGATCGAGCGGCGATAGCCTGAGGCATCGATCCGTCATCGGATCGAGCACGACCGACCAACGGCGACGACGAGGCCATCACCTCCGAGCCTCCGGAAGAACGGGATGTCCCGCACCACGGTGCACGGCCTCCTCAGTAGAACCGGACGGGACCAGCCCGTGAACGCTGGCGAAGTGGAGTGGTGCGCCGCTGCGGCGACGCACAAGCAGGGTGGTACCGCGGGCCGCACGGCTCGTCCCTGTGGAACCCGTGACACGGCATCCAGGAGACCACCCGCATGAACCACGAGACCGCCACCCCGGCCCCCACCCCGGCTGCCGGCTACCCAGCCGTCGCGACCCAGCCGAGCTTCCCGTCGATCGAGCGCGAGGTCCTCGCGTTCTGGGAGGGCGACCGCACCTTCGAGGCCTCCGTCGCGGCACGCGCCGATGCCGACGAGTACGTGTTCTACGACGGTCCGCCGTTCGCGAACGGCCTGCCGCACTACGGTCACCTCCTCACCGGGTTCGTGAAGGACGCGGTGCCGCGCTACCGCACGATGCGCGGACAGAAGGTCGATCGCCGCTTCGGCTGGGACTGCCACGGTCTGCCCGCCGAGACGGTGGTCGAGAAGGAGCTCGGCGTCAGCGGGCACCCGGCGATCGCCGCGTTCGGCATCGACAAGTTCAACGACGCGTGCCGCACGAGCGTGCTCCGCTTCACCGACGACTGGCACCGTTACGTCACCCGGCAGGCCCGCTGGGTCGACTTCGAACACGACTACAAGACCCTCGACCTCCCGTACATGGAGAGCGTCATGTGGGCCTTCAAGACCTTGTGGGACAAGGGTCTCATCTACGAAGGGTTCCGCGTGCTGGCGTACTGCTGGCGCTGCGAGACACCGCTCAGCAACACCGAGACGCGCATGGACGACGTGTACCGCGATCGCCAGGACCCGGCGCTCACGGTGCAGTTCCAGCTCGACTCGGGAGAGAAGATCCTCGCCTGGACCACCACGCCGTGGACCCTCCCGAGCAACCTCGCGCTCGCTGTCGGGCCGGAGATCGACTACGCCGTGATGGAGCAGGACGGCCAGCGCTACATCCTCGCCGAGTCGCGCCTCGGCGCGTACGAGCGCGAGCTCGCCGGCGCCGTGCAGGTCGGCACGCTCTCGGGCGCCGATCTGGTCGGCCGTCGCTACACCCCGCTGTTCCCGTTCTTCGCCGACACGCCCAACGCCTTCCACGTCCTCGCCGCCGACTACGTCAGCACCGAGGACGGCACGGGCGTGGTGCACATGGCGCCCGGCTTCGGTGAGGAGGACCAGAACGTCTGCAACGCCGTCGGCATCCCGACGTTGTGCCCGATGGACGAGCACGGCCGCTACACCAGCGAGATCACTCCGTGGGCGCACGTGCACGTGTTCGACGCCAACCCGATGGTGATCAAGGACCTGAAGGACCGCGGCCTCGTCGTGCGCCACGACAGCTATCAGCACTCGTACCCGCACTGCTGGCGTTGCGCCGAGCCACTCGTGTACCGGGCGATCAGCTCGTGGTTCGTGCAGGTGACGGCGTTCAAGGACCGCATGGTCGAGCTCAACCAGCAGATCACCTGGGTGCCCGAGCACATCAAGGAGGGCAGCTTCGGCAAGTGGCTCGCCAACGCCCGCGACTGGAGCATCAGTCGCAACCGCTTCTGGGGCTCGCCGATCCCGGTGTGGAAGAGCGACGACCCCGCGTACCCGCGCATCGACTGCTACGGATCGATCGAGGATCTCGAGCGCGACTTCGGCGTGGCGGTCACCGACCTGCACCGCCCGCAGGTCGACGACCTGGTGCGGCCCAACCCCGACGACCCAACCGGGCAGTCGATGATGCGCCGCGTGCCCGAGGTGCTCGACTGCTGGTTCGAGAGCGGCAGCATGCCCTTCGCCCAGGTGCACTACCCGTTCGAGAACCGCGAGTGGTTCGACAGCCACTACCCGGGCGACTTCATCGTCGAGTACATCGGCCAGACCCGCGGGTGGTTCTACACGCTGCACGTGCTGGCCACTGCGCTGTTCGACCGTCCGTCGTTCAGCACCTGCGTGAGCCACGGCATCGTGCTCGGCGACGACGGCCTGAAGATGTCGAAGAGCCTGAAGAACTACCCCGACCCGATGATGGTGTTCGACACCTACGGCAGCGACGCGATGCGCTGGTACCTGCTCAGCTCGTCGATCCTGCGCGGCACCGATCTCGCCGTGACCGAGGAGGGCATCCGCGACACGGTGCGCCAGGTGATGCTCCCGATCTGGAACTCGTGGTACTTCCTGTCGCTGTACGCGAACGCCGAGGGCACCGTCGGTACCTGGCGCACCGACAGCGACGACGTGCTCGACCGCTACATCCTCGCCAAGGCGCACGATCTCGTGCGCGACGTGACGGCGCAGATGGACGTCTACGACCTGTTCGCCGCGTGCGGTTCGGTGCGCACCTTCCTCGACGTGCTCACCAACTGGTACGTGCGCCGCAGCCGCGACCGCTTCTGGGCGGGCGACCAGGACGCCATCGACACGCTCCACACGGTGCTGTCGGTGTTGTGCCGCGTGGCTGCGCCACTGCTGCCGCTCACCACCGAGGCCGTGTACCGCGACCTCACCGGCGAGCGCAGCGTGCACCTCACCGACTGGCCCGACGCAGCCTCGCTGCCGGGTGATCCCGACCTCGTCGACACGATGGACCTCGCCCGCGACGTGTGCTCGGCCACGCTCCGGGTGCGCAAGGCACACCAGCGTCGCGTCCGTCTGCCGCTCGCGAGCCTGACGGTCGCGGTGCCCGGCGCCGACCGCCTCGCCGATTTCACGAGCCTCATCGCCGACGAGGTGAACGTGAAGGGTCTCGTCCTCACCGACGACGTCGCATCGGTGGCCACCCACGAATTGCAGGTGGTGCCGGCAGCGCTCGGTCCGCGCCTCGGCGGCCAGACCCAGCAGGTCATCAAGGCCGTCAAGGCCGGCGACTGGACCCAGCAGGGCGACGTCGTCACGGCCGGCGGCTTCGAGCTGCACCCGGGCGAGTACCAGCTCAAGCTGGTCGTCGCCGGCGGCGGTGCGAGTGCGTCGCTGTCGGGCGGCGCCGGTGTCGTGGTGCTCGACACCGAGGTGACGCCGGAGCTGGAGGCCGAGGGCACCGCCCGCGACCTCGTCCGTCTCGTGCAGCAGGCACGCCGCGACGCCGACCTGGCGGTCTCCGACCGGATCGTGCTGCGGCTCGGTGTGCCCGAGTCGCTGCGCCGGCAGCTGGTGGCCCACCAGGCGTTCGTGGCCGAGGAGACATTGGCGACGACGCTGTCGTTCGACGCCGTCGGCGATCCGACGGCCGAGCTCGACGGCGAACCGATCGTCGTGCAGGTGTCGCGCGCCTGATCCCCGTCGCGTGCCCGGCTCCACGGTCCTCGCGCCGTGGGGCGGGGCGCGCACATCGTCGGTTGATTCCGGGGGGTGTCGTGCCGATACCCCTGCGTGCGAGTTCGGGCACTGCTGCTGTGGTTCGTGATCCCGGGCCTGCTGCTCGTCGTGGCAGCGGGCTGGGTGACGTCGCGCGCCGCGTCGAGCGAACGTGATCAGGTCACCCGCCTCGCGGCGAACGCAGCGCGCTCCGCAGCGATCGACGACGCGTACACGTGGTCGATGTCGGAGACCGTGGCGCTCATCAGCCTGGGCGCGCTCGACACCGTGCCACCGCCGCTGATCGGGCTGACCCAGCAGCCGGCGATGGTCGATCGGGCGACGTCGCTGCAGCAGTTCGAACTCGCCGACGCGGAAGGGCGTTCGGCGCTCGACCGCCTGCGCCTCGCGGGACCGGTGCCCGACTCAGTCGCCGAGGTCCTGTCGCCGCTCGACCCGGCGCTGAAGCAGCGGATCATCGCCGGTGAGACCGGGGTGATCGGCGGCGACGCCTACAGCCGGACCTACGGCTGGGTGACCGACGAGTACGCGGACGCCGACACCCGTTCGGAGGACTCGATGAACGGGCTGCTGCGCTTCGACCAGCGCCCCGCGTACTGGCGCTCGGGGGAGTTCCTCGGCTTCATGAGCGCGCTGGCGCTGCTGTCGATCGTCGGCGCGGTGGTGGCCATGTGGCGCGTGACGCATGCGGCGCGCTCGCTCGACTTCCTCGCGCAGGAGGCGCAGCGACGCGCCGAACGGGCCGAGTCGCGCGCCGACCACCTGCGGTTGCTGATCGGCACGGCACGGCGCCTCACCGGTGACGACGGCACCGAGGACGTCGCTGCGAACCTGGTGAGCGAGCTGAAGCAGCTGTTGCACTGCGACACGGTCGTGCTGGCGATGGCCGCCGAGGGCGAGCTGCGGCCCGTGGTCGCCGAGGGCAGCCTCGTGCCGGTCGCCGTACGGTTCGGCAGCGGGATCGCCGGCCGCGCTGCCGACACGGGGGCCGTGGTACGCATGGTGGTGACCGACGATCCGATGTTCCCCCGGCGCCTCGACGTCGGCGGCGAGGGGAGGGGTGGGGACGACGCGGCCGACCGTTCGATGTCGCTGCTCGCTGCACCGATGGTGCTCGACGGTCACGTCGCCGGGGTGCTGGTCGCAGGTTCGCCGTCCACACAGCTGCTCGACGCCGACGACGAGTCCGTCGTGTCGTTGGTGGCCCTCGTCGGCGGGGGAGCGCTCCGCGCCGCCGAGCGGTACGGGTCGACGTTGGAACTCACCCTGCGCGACCCGCTGACCGGCCTCGGCAACCGGCGGCGGCTCGATCGCGATCTCGGCAGCCACCGATCGACGGGTCCGACGGCGGCGCTGATGGTCGACATCGACCACTTCAAGCAGTTCAACGACCGCCATGGCCACGCCCGCGGCGACGACGTGTTGCGGGCGGTCGGCCATGCGATCGCGTCGTCGATCCGGCAGGGCGACGTCGCCTATCGCTTCGGCGGTGAGGAGTTCAGCGTGCTGCTCCCGGGCGCCGACGAGCCGACGGCGATGCTGATCGCCGAGCGGGTGCGCGAGGCGGTGACCGCGATCGAACTGGCGGGTGACCTCGAGCGGGTGACGGTGTCCGTCGGCGTCGCCGTCGACCCGACACCTCACCCGATGCCGAGCGGTCCGCTGCAGGATCTGGTCGAGGCCGCGGACGCCGCGCTGTACGTGGCGAAACGCTCAGGACGCGACCGGGTGCGGTTGCACGGCGAACCGCTCATCGGGACGAGTTCCTGACGCAGCACGCGCCCCGGTCACCGTTCGGGGCGGTGGCCAGATAGCATCCGGCCCTCGATTCGGTCGATGGAGGTGCACCCCAGATGGCCACTGCCAAGAAGCAGCCCGCCCAGAAGCAGGCGGCCCAGAAGCTGGCGGCGCAGAAGCATTCTGCGCCCAAGCAGACTGGGCCGAAGCAAACGACTGCCAAGCAGCCTGCGAAGAGCGCAGCCGCGAAGCCGTCCGCCACCTCCAAGGCAGCCCCCAAGGCACCGGCGGCCGGCAAGGCGCCGGCAGCGACCAGCTCGAAGCCGGCTGCGGCGCCTGCGGGCAAGAAGCCCGTTGCGGCACCCGCGGCGAAGAGCGCCAAGACGGCAGCACGCGCCAAGCCGGCTGCGCCCACCACGTCCGCCCCCAAGGCGGCCGCACGTGCGAAGGCAGCGGCGCCCGCGACGTCGTCGAAGACCAAGACCCCCACCCCGCCGGCACCGACGCCGGCACCGAAGGCCGCCAAGAGCGCGGCCGCCACACCCGCCCCCGCCACCAAGAAAACCGAGCCCACCACCACCGTGCCGAAGAAGTCGACCCCCCAGACGACCGCGGCAAAGGCCACCAAGGCCACGTCGCCCACCCCTCCGCCCGCCCCCGAGCCGACCACCGAGGTGGTCGACAAGCCCGTCGCGAAGAAGCCCGAACCGAAGAAGCCCGAGCCCAAGCCGCTCACCGCTGCCGAGATGATCCCGCCCGTCAAGGGCGTCACCAAGGACGGCATCGCCTACACCAAGGACTTCGACGCGAAGTTCCTCACCACCCAGAAGGCGCTGTTGCTCGAAGAGCGTGCCGCGCTCACCGGTCAGGCCGATCGCCTCGAGGACGAGGCCAACTCGCTCATCGAGGAGCAGGAGATGGGTGATGTCCAGTTCGACGACGAGGGCGGCGAAGGCGACACCATGGTCGTCGAGCGTGAGCGCGACCTCGCCCTGTCGGCCCAGGCCCGCCAGATGGTGGCCGACATCGATGCCGCGCTCGAGCGGATGAACGTCGGTACCTACGGTTACTCGATCGAGAGTGGCCGTCCGATCTCTCGGGAGCGCCTCGAGGCGATCCCGTGGGCCACCGTGCTGGTGGAGGAGAAGGTCGGCGGCATCGGCCGCCGTTGATCGACACGATGGACGATGCGATGCCGCCCGACGTCTCTGCGGACGTCGGGGTGACCGAGCCGGCCGAAGGTACGGCCGCGCCCGGCCGGCGATGGCGTGCGCGCATCGCGCCGCTGAGCCTGATGGTGGCAGCGGTGATCGTGTTGCTCGACCAGATCACCAAGCACTGGGCGGTCAACGAACTGTCGGGCAACCGGGAGATCCACGTGATCTGGACGTTGCAGTGGAACCTGTCGTTCAACACCGGCATGGCCTTCTCCCGCGGGCAGGGTCTCGGGCCGGTGATCGCGCTGTTCGCGATGTTGATCGTGATCGTGCTCGTCGTCGGTTCCGCCCACGTCGAGAGCCGCCTCGGCCGCTTCGCGGCCGGGATGCTGATCGGTGGCGCGATCGGCAACCTGCTCGATCGGCTGTTCCGCGGTGACGGCTGGTTGCACGGTGCGGTCGTCGACTTCATCGACTTCCAGTGGTTCCCCATCTTCAACGTGGCCGACATCGGCGTGACCGTGGGTGCGTCGCTGTTCGCGCTGGCATCGGTGGTCGACGGTCACCGTCGCGACACGCACGCCTCGTCGGATCACGTCGACACCCATGTCTCCGATGCCCCAGCCACACCGGGCATCACACCGGGCACGACGCAGGTCGAGTCGTGAGCGACGACGGCGCCCAGCCCGACGGCCTGTTCCACGAGGTCGTTCCCCAAGCACTGGCAGGGGAGCGGCTCGACCGGATCGTCAGCCTGCTCACCGGGGCGAGCCGTGCCGATGCCGCCGTGCTGGTCACCGACGGCGGCGCCACGGTCGACGGCTCGATCGTCACCAGCGGCAAGCTGCGGCTCGCGGTGGGGCAGGCGATCATCGTCGACCCCGGCTATCTGCCACAGCCCGTCCCGCCGGCACCCGATCCCTCGGTGGAGTTCGACGTCGTGTACGTCGACGACCAGGTGATCGTCATCGACAAGCCGGCTGGCCTCGTGGTGCATCCCGGCGCCGGCAACCCCGACGGCACGCTCGTCAACGGCTTGCTGGCGAGGTTCCCCGACATCGCGACCATCGGGCAGGAGGGACGTCCCGGCATCGTGCACCGGCTCGACATCGGCACGTCCGGTCTGCTCGTCGTGGCCCGGACGGATCTCGCCTACGACCAGCTCGTGGCGGCGCTGTCGAACCGCGACGTCGGACGTCGCTACCGCACCCTGGTGTGGGGGCATCCGGCGAGTCCTTCCGGCGTGATCGACGCGCCGATCGGCCGAGACCACCGCGACCCGATGAAGATGGCCGTCGTCGTCGACGGCAAGGTCGCCCGCACCCACTACCGCACGCTGCGCACCTATCGCCAGGTGGGCGAGGTGGCCGAGCTGGAGTGCCGCCTCGAGACCGGGCGCACGCACCAGATCAGAGTGCATCTCGCCGCCATCGGTCACCCGGTCGTCGGTGACGGTACCTACGGCGGCAACCGCTCGGCCGTGCGCACCGCACGCCCGGTGCTGCACGCCGCGGCGTTGTCGTTCGTGCATCCGGCCACCGGCGAGACGATGTCGTTCGAGTCGCCGTTGCCGTCGGACCTGCAGGCCGTGATCGATTCGCTGGGCGTGCCGGACGACGAGCTCGACGACCTGGCGCCCAGCGACGACTGAGTCGGTCTGCGTCGGACCGGGTCTGCGTCAGACCGGGTCGACGAGGGCGGCGACGATGCTGGCCCGGTCGGGCCATGGGGCCTGACCCTCGGCCACGCTCGCGACGTCTGCGAGGGTGAACCCGTGCAGCAGTTGGCGCATGTGCTCGCCCGCCAGCTTCCAGATCGCGTAGAGCACGCACTGGCCCTCGTGGTTGCACGAGCCGTCCTGGTGCGGGTCGCCGAAGTCGCCGAGCGAGATCGGGCCGTCGACCGCGGCGAGGATCTCGCTGAGGCGGATCTCCTCGGGGAGGCGAGCGAGGACGTAACCGCCGCCCACGCCACGCTTGGACCGCACGAGACCGGCGCCCTTCAGCGCCAGGAGGATCTGCTCCAGGTACGGCTGCGGAATCGCCGTGCGCTCCGCGATGTCACGCACGCTGGTGGGACCCGGATCGGAGGCGTGCAAGGTCAGCGACAGCAGCGCTCGACACGCATAGTCGCCCTTGCTCGACACTCGCATGCCTGCAGCGTAGTGGTTCGACCACCCGTGTGGCTCGACCGCGACTGCGGCGGCCGACCGGCGCAGGTGGACGTGCCGGGTGAACATGCCACGTGGACATGCCGGGTGGATGTGCGGGTGGATGTGCGGGTGGTTGTGCGGGTGGATGTGCGGGTGGATGTGGCGGATGGTTGGCGACGGGGGCGCCGAGGTGGTGGACTGTGCGAGCCGTGTCGAGCTCACCGATCATCCCCCAGTACAGCGGCCCCAACGTGCGGGGCCTGATCCCCGCATTCCTGGGACCGAAGGGTGCCGCCCGACCGTCGTGGCTCCCACCGGTCGCCGTGACGGCGACGCAGGTGGTGCTGTTCGTCGTGGACGGCCTCGGATGGGAGCAGTTGCAGTCTCGGGTGCACCTCGCCCCGACGATGGCAGCGATGGCCGGCGGTCCGATCACGACGGTCGCCCCGACGACCACGGCGACCGCGCTCACCTCGATCACGACCGGCCTCACGCCGGGCGAGCACGGGCTCATCGGCTACCGCATCGACGTCGGTGGTGACGTCCTCAACGTGCTGCGGTGGCACACCGACGGCGCCGGTGACGCCCGCCGGATGCACGAACCCACGCGGCTGCAACCGTTCACCCCGTTCATGGGCGAGCGCGTGCCCGTGGTGAGCAAGGCCGACCTCGAGCGCTCCTCGTTCTCGACCGCGCATCTCCGCGGGTCCACCCCGGTCGGGTGGCGGGTGCCGTCGAGCCTGCCCGTCACCGTCGGCGAGCAACTCCGGGCAGGCGAGCGGTTCGTGTACGCGTACTACGACGGCGTCGACAAGGTGGCCCACGAGCGCGGCTTCGGTCCGTACTACGACGCCGAGGTGGCGTTCGCCGATCGGCTCGTCGCCGAGGTGATCGCAGCCCTCCCGGCCGGCGCGGTCCTCGTCGTGACCGCCGATCACGGCCAGGTGCAGGTGGGCGACCGGATCGTCGATCTCGATCCCGGCGTCGCACGGCTGGTGCACCATGGCTCCGGCGAGGGTCGGTTCCGGTGGCTCCACGCCCGACCCGGGGCAGCGGCCGAGCTGGCCGAGGCAGCCCAGGTGCACGCAGACGTCGCCTGGGTCGTCACCCGCGAACAGACCATCGACGAGCAGTGGTTCGGGCCGGTCGTGTCGCCGCCCGTGCAAGCCCGCCTCGGTGACGTCGCGCTCGTCGCCCGCGACGACGTCAGCTTCCACGACGCCGCCGACTCAGGGCCGTTCCAGCTCATGTGCCGCCACGGGTCGATGACATCGGCCGAGGTGTATGTTCCGTTGATCGCTGCCGCCGGCTGAACCCCGCCTGCCGACACGCCCCGATGCACTCGAAGGACCCCGCATGACCAACGCCCACGACCCCTCCGCCGTCGCACCCGGCCTCGACGAACACGGGGTGGTGGAACGCGGCGAGCTGGTCGGCCTGCCGATCGCCGGCCCGCGCGACCACGAGGGCGAGCAGACCGAGACCGTCTCCGAGCCCGCCAAGGTGATGCGGATCGGCTCGATGGTGAAGCAACTCCTCGAAGAGGTGCGGGTCGCGCCGCTCGACGAGCGCAGTCGGGAGCGGTTGGCCGAGATCTACGAGCGGTCGATCGTCGAGCTGAGCGAGGCGCTGTCGCCAGACCTGCAGGACGAGCTGCGCAACCTGGCGCTGCCGTTCCGCGACGGCGAGATCCCGTCCGACGCCGAGCTGCGCATCGCGAAAGCGCAGCTGGTGGGCTGGCTCGAGGGCCTGTTCCACGGCATCCAGGCCACCCTGTTCGCCCAGCAGTTGGCCGCCCGCCAGCAGCTCGAGCAGATGCGCCAGCTGCCGCCCGGGGCGATGCAGGGCGGGCAGCAGATGCCGCCCGACCGGCCCGGCACCTACCTCTGAGCCTCCTCTGAGCCTCCTCTGAGCCTCCTCGGCTCGCTGATCGGCCGATGGCCGGTGGGCCCGTTGTCCCGTCGCCCACACCGCGGCTATGGTCCAACGAATCACAATCGTGTAACTCGCCGGACGATCCGACCCCGCCGCACCAACAGCGGGGGACCGGGCGCCGGCCACCGAGCGAAGGAAGGGAGGAGGTGCAGTTGGGCGACTCGTTCACCCATCTCCACGTCCACACCGAGTTCTCCATGCTCGACGGCGCAGCCCGACTCGACGAGCTGGTGGCGAAGGCGGTGTCCGACGGTCAGCCGGCTCTCGGTATGACCGACCACGGCAACATGTACGGCACCCTCGAGTTCTACAAGGAGTGCCGCAAGCAGGGCGTGAAGCCGATCATCGGCACCGAGGCCTACATGGCCTACGACAGCCGCAAGGAGCGCCCGGCCCGTCGCGGTCGGCTCGACGACTCCGGCGGCGACACCGAGGGCGGCAAGAAGCTCTACTACCACCTGATCCTGCTCGCCGAGACCGATCAGGGGTACCGCAACCTCATCCAGCTCGCGAGCCTCGCGTTCATGGAGGGCTACTACTACAAGCCGCGGCTCGACTGGGAGCTGCTCGCCGAGCACTCCGAGGGCGTGATCGCGACGACCGGCTGCCTGGGCGGACACGTGTTGCAGTCGCTCATGAACGAGGGATACGACGCAGCGCTCGCCAAGGCCGCGCGGCTGCAGGACATCTTCGGCCGTGACAACCTGTTCGTCGAGATCCAGGACCACGGCATCCCCGCCCAGCATCAGACCAACCCCGATCTGCTGCGCATTGCGAAGGCGATCGGGGCGCCGCTGTTGGCCACGAACGACAGCCACTACGTGCACCGTCACGACGCCGTGGCGCACGACGCGCTGCTGTGCGTCCAGACCGGGTCGCTCATGAGCGACACGAACCGGTTCAAGTTCCACGGCGACGAGCACTACCTCAAGACCGCTGAGGAGATGCGTCATCT
>CAUJET010000025.1 GCA_963169665.1 Actinomycetota bacterium
AGCTCGGGGCGGACCGGCGCGCCGGTCGCCAGCGCGGCGAGCTCACGACCGAACCACGAGGCGAACTTGAACCCGTGCGCGGCGCCGAGGCCCACCGAGATCTGCGGAGTGCCCGGCACGCGGTCGCACACGAAGTCGCGATCGGAGGTGAGTGTGTACAGACAGGTGGTCGTGCGGGGTGTGCCGAACCCGCCACCGACGAGGCGCTCCATGAACACCGCGAGGCGCTGCTCCATCGTCGGGTCGGGGTCGAACGTGCGCATGTCGGGATCGACCTCGGCCCCGCCACAGTCCTCGGCACCCTTCAGGGCGTCGGTGACGCCGTACACCGGGAAGCCGTAGAAGCTCGGATCGTCCATCCAGATCCACACCGGCAGACGGCCGATCGCGAACCGCTCGAGGTCGGCGTGCGGGAAGTAGCTCACCTGCTCACGGGTGACGGCGAGCGGGATCTCGTGGCCGAGCGGTGCGAGCAGGCGGTTGGTCCACGCGTCGGCGGTCACCACGACATGGCCGGCGCGGATGATCTCGACGTCCTCGTCGCCGTCGATCACGACCTCGACCTCGCCGTCCACCACACGGAGCTCGCGCACCGGGGTGTGTGGGCGCAGCTCGGCGCCGTGCTCCACCGCGAGGCGCTGCATGGTCGCGGTGCCACGGCCGGCGGGCACGATCCCGGTGTCGTCGCACTGGATCGCGTGCACGTCGCCCGTGAGCAGATCGCCACCGGAGAACGCCGGCCACCGGCGACGCACCTCGTCACCGTCGATCCAGTCGAAGGGCACACCGGCAGCGGTGAGACTCGAGGTGTACGTCGTCGCGTCGATCGCCGCGTCGGCGGGGAACAGGTCGATCCCACCCGTGCGCGTGATGATCTCCGCGTCGGCGTCACGTTCGACGGCATGCCAGGCGTCGTATGCACCGGCGGCCAGATCGACGTAGCCGGGGGTGTGGTAGCTGCGTCGGATGATGCGCGAATGGTCGTGCGACGCGCCGCGCACGTGACCGAGCTCGAACTGCTCGAGGCCGAGCACGTCGATCCCCTGCTTCGCCAACCAGTAGGCCGTCGCCGAGCCCAGCCCGCCGAGCCCGACCACCACCACTGCACGGCTCTCACCCATCGAGACCTCCCGACGATCGCTCCACGGTGTGACGCTACTCTGAACGGCCATGCAGGATTCAGAGGGCCCGTCGATCGGCAGCGTCACCGTCCAACGGCTCACGGTCGAGGCCTCCGACGGCACGCCGCTCGCGATCGCCCTGTACATGCCGGCCGGCGACGGTCCGTTCGCCACGCTGATGGAGGCGTTGCCGTACCGCATGGACGACATCACCTCGTCCTACGACGACAGCTACCTCCGCTTCGCCGGCGAGGGCGGGTTCGCCGTCGTGCGGCTCGACCTGCGCGGCACCGGCAGCTCCGGCGGCACGCTCGTGGACGAGTACACCGACCTCGAGCGCGACGACCTGCGCACGGTGATGGCCTGGATCGCCGCACAGCCGTGGTCCACCGGCCGGGTGGGCATGTTCGGCACCTCGTACTCCGGGTTCAACTCGCTGCACATGGCCGCCGACGGCGTGCCGCAACTGGGGGCGATCGCGGCGATGTACGCCACCGACGACCGCTACACCGACGACGTCCACTACTGCGGTGGCGTCCTCCGCGCGCTCGATCTCATCGACTACCCGCTGTACATGGTGCCGATGAACGCGCTGCCACCGGTGCCGTCCCGCTGGGGCGAGGACTGGGAGGCAGAGTGGCACCGTCGGATCGACGTCTCGCCACCCTGGCTCCTCGAATGGCTCCGCCACCCGCTCGACGACGAGACGTGGCGCCGCGGGTCGGTCCGCCTCGGCCCCGACCGCGAGGGCTACGGACGCATCGACTGTCCGACGATGCTGATCGCCGGATGGGCCGACGGCTATCGCAACAACACCTTCCGCACGGTCGAACGCCTCGACGTGCCGTGGCGGCTGCTCGCCGGCCCGTGGGTGCACAAGGACCCGTCGACCGCACGGCCCGGACCGAACGTCGACAGCGACCGCGAGATCATGGCGTTCTTCCACGAACACCTCCGCGACGGTGAGCCGTCGAGCGCCCATCGCGCCCAGGTGTTCGTCCGTCGGCCCACTCGACCCGAACCCGACCTGGCCCACCATGACGGGACGTGGCACGAGTTCGACTCCTGGCCCGCACCCGGTTGCCGCACGATGCAACGTCGTGTGACCGCGAGCGACGGGCAGGTCGACGAGCTCGACGTGCGAGGCGACACGGGCATGTGGGCGTGGAACTCGTGTGCGGGTGGGCTGCCCTGGGGCCAGCCGCTCGACCAGCGCGCCGACAACGCCGCGTCGATCACGTACGACTGGACGCATTCGTCGGAGACCATGCTGCTCGGCAACGCATCGGTGTCGCTGCGCGTGCGGTCGTCGGCCACGGTGGGACACGTCTCGGTGAAGCTGTGCGACGTGGCACCCGACGGCACGTCGACGCTCATCACCCGCGGCATGCTCGACCTCACCCAGCTCGGCTGCTGGCCGTCGGACTCCTTCGGTGCACCTGGACGGCAACCGTCGCCGCTGGCACCGGGCGCGTGGCTCGAGGTCCGCATCGCGTTCGAGGCCACGACGTGGACGTTCGTGCCGGGTCACCGGTTGCGGTTGGCGATCGCCGGGACGGACTGGCCGAACTGTTGGCCACCGGCGCAGCCGTTCTCGCTCGGTGTCGACCGCGGTTCGGTCGCGCTCGACCTGCCGGTGGCCGACGAGCTGCCGTCCCTCACCCACGAATTCGTCTCGGGCCCCGGCCCGAGCGACGGCGATGCCGAGGGGGTCGAGTGGCGCTACGAACACGACGTGCTCGCGCGGGAGAGCCGTGTGCACAGCCGCTACGGCGGCCGCTACGAGGGCCACGACGGCATCGTGATCGACGACCTCTACGAGGGATCGCTCGGTATCAGCACGACCGACCTCTCGCGTGGCTGGGCGCGGGGGCGCTCGAGGTTCGATCTCACGCTGCCCCTCCCCGACGGCACCACCACGGTGTGCAGTACCGAGTCGACGCTGTCGATCCACAGCGACGCCGACGCGTTCCACGTCGAGCTGACGCTCACCGCGGCCCGCGACGGCGAGCAGTTCGCCGAACGCACCTGGAGCGACGTCCTGCCGCGCTGAGGGCGGTCGCTCGCCGCCGGGACGAGGCGTCGGCGATCAGAGGTGGCAGGCGGCGGTGTGACCGACGCTGCGCACGGTGAGCACGGGGTCCTCGCCGCGGCAGCGGGCCTCGATGCCGAGCCGGGCGGCCTCGCCGGAAGCGACCACCGGACAACGGGGGTGAAACCGGCAGCCGGTCGGCATGCGACTCGGATCGGGCGTCTCGCCCTGGAGGATCTGCTGCTCCATCCGCCGCGTCTCGGGCACCACGCTGAGCAGCGCACGGGTGTAGGGGTGCTGCGGGTCGGCGAGCACCTCCTCGGTGGGACCGAGCTCGACGATCCGACCGAGGTACATGACCGCGACACGATCGGCGATGTTCCAGGCGAGCCCGAGATCGTGGGTGACGGCGATGATGCTCACCCCGTGCGTGTCCACGTAGGAGCGCATCAACGCCAGGATCTCCCCACGGATGGACGCGTCGAGGCTGGCGACCGGTTCGTCGGCGAGCAGCACCACGGGGTCGAGCGCCATGGCCGCGGCGATCAGCACGCGCTGGCGTTGGCCGCCGGAGAGCTCGTGGGGGAACCGGCGCAGATACCGCTCCGGAGGACGCAGCCCGGCACTGGCCAGCGCCGCTGTGACCAGCTCGGTCTCGTCGCCGCTGATGCGATGGATCCGCAGCCCTTCGGCGACCGCCTCGAAGATCGTGTGGCGAGGGTTGAGCGCTCCGGTCGGGTCCTGGAAGATCATCTGCGCCCGCCGACGCAACGAGCGGAGCTGGCGGGCGTTCCGGGTGACCTCGTGGCCGTCGACGGTGATCGAACCCTCGGCGAGGGGCTCGAGCCCGATCATCGACCGGATGAGCGTGGTCTTCCCGCAGCCCGACTCGCCGACGAGCGCGAGCACCTCGCCGCGTGCCACCTCGAGGTCGACCCCGTCCACGGCGCGCACCGCACCCGCGCCGGCACCTCGAACGGCACCGAAACGCACGTGTGCGCCGCGCACCGACACGAGCGTGTCGGTGGTGTCGATGATCGGCCAGGCGTCGAGGTCGTCGCTCATCGAGTCTCCACGTGCACGCACGCCGCCGAGGCCTCCGACGATGCCGACCCGACCGGCAGCAGGCGAACGTCGGTGGTGCGGCAGGCGTCCACCGCCACCGCGCAGCGCGGGTGGAACGGGCAGCCGGTGGGCAACGCCGATGGATCGGGCGGGTCGCCCGCCAGACCGCTCGGCCGGAGCCGTGACGCAGGGTCGCCGATCGTGGGGAACGCACCCGCGAGCGCCCGACTGTACGGGTGCTGTGGGTCGCGGAAGACGTCGACCCCGAGGCCGGTCTCCACGATGCGTCCGGCGTACATGACCGCCAGACGTCGACAGGCGTGGGTGAGCACCGACAGGTCGTGGGTGATGAACAGCATCGCCAACCCGTGGTCGCGCTGCAGCGAGGCGAGCAGGTCGAGCACCTGGGCCTGCACCATCACATCGAGCGCCGTGGTCGGTTCGTCGGCGATCAACAACTTCGGCTCGCACGCCAGCGCGAGGGCGATGAGCACGCGTTGACGCTGACCGCCCGACAACTGGTGCGGGTACCTGCTGGCCCGCGACGCCGGGATGCCGACCTGCTCGAGGAGCGCGCCCACACGGGTCGCGATCGCACGACCGTCGACCGAGCCGTGGACACGGATCGCCTCAGCGATCTGAGCGCCCACCCGGTGCACCGGGTTCAACGAGTGCAACGCCCCCTGGAACACGATCGCCGCGCTCGTCCACCTGACCGCCCGCAACCGGCCGGGCTTCATCTCGTACACGTCCTCGCCGTCGAGCAGCACCTGCCCGTCGACACGCGTGCCCGCAGGCAGCAGCCGCAGGACGGCACCAGCGATGGTGCTCTTCCCGCAGCCCGACTCGCCCGCGAGGCCCACCGTGTCGCCGGCTTCGATCGTGAGGTCGACGCCGCGCACGGCCGGCACGTCACCGCCCTCGGTGCGATAGGTGACCGACAGGTCGCGCAGTTCGAGGATGCTCATCGCTCACGCAACCGAGGATCGAGGATCTCCTCCAGCGCCCGACCGAACAGCGTGAACGCGAGGACGACGGCGACGATGCCGAGACCGGCGGGCAGGTAGTACCACCACGCGCTGCGGGAGATCGCGCCGGCCTGGAACGCCTCCTCGAGCGTCTTGCCCCACGACGCCTGCGTCGGATCGCCGAGGCCGAGGAAGGCGAGCGTCGTCTCGGTGAGGATCGAGATGGGCACGGCCAGCGTGGCGCTCGCGAGGATGAGCGGCGCCACGTTCGGCAGCACATGGCGGCGCACGACGTGCAGCTGCGAGGCGCCGAGCGCCCGGGCCCGGTCCACGTACAGCCGCTCCTTCACCGTGAGGACCTGCGCCCTGACGAGCCGGGCGGTGGACGGCCACGACGTGATCGAGATGACGAAGATGATGTTCCAGATCCCGCGACCGAGCACCGCCGCGAGCACGATCGCGAGCGGCAGGAACGGGATCACGAGGAACCAGTCGGTGAGCCGCATCAGCGCCGCGTCGACCCACCGGCCGGCGAACCCGGCGACCACACCGACGATCGAACCGATCGCGATCGTGAAGATCGTGGCCATCAGGCCCACGAACAGGCTGACCCGCGAGCCGTAGACGAACTGGGCCGCGACGCTGCGGCCGAGGTGGTCGGTGCCGAGCAGGAAGTCACCGCTCGGCCGCGCCCACGTGGGGTTGTCGAGCGATGCGACCGCGCTCAGCCCGTCGTCGTCGACGAGCAGCGGGGCCAGGATCGCCATCAGCGCGAACAGCACCAGCACGACGAGTCCGAACATCGCCAGGCGATCACGACGGAACCGGCGGAACACTTCGTTGCGCGACACGGCGGTCATCGTCCACCCACCCGGGGATCGAGGAAGCCGTAGAGCAGATCGACCGCGAGGTTGGCCAGGATGACCGCAGCGGAGAACAGCAGGAACAGACCCTGCAGCATCGGGAAGTCGGGACCACGGATCGCCTCGAGAGTGGCCTGCCCGAGACCGGGCCAGGAGAAGATCGACTCGACCGCGATCGAGCCGGAGAGCACGAAGCCGAAGTTCAACGCGGACAGGCTCACCACCGGCAGGATCGCGTTCGGCACCGCGTGCCGGCGGCGCACCTCCACGTCGCGCAATCCCTTGGCACGGGCGAGCTGCAGGTAGTCCTCACGGACCGTGTCGAGCATCGACGAGCGCATCACGATCGCGTACTCACCGACGTACGCGATCGCGAGCACCAGGCACGGCAGCGCCATGTGGTGCAGTTGGTCGAGCAGCAGCGAGATCCCGGTCGCCGTCGTGCCTGCGTCCTCCAGGCCGCCGGTGGGGAAGACGCCGAGCTGCACGGAGAACAGGCCGAGCGCCAGCATCGCCAACCAGAAGTCGGGCACCGAGTAGGTGAACATCGAGAACGTCGTCGACCCGACGTCGAACGCGCTGCGCCGCCGCCATCCGGCTCGGATGCCGATCACCACGCCGATCACCATCGACAGGGTCGTCGCCGTGCCGACGAGTGCGATCGTCGGCCACAAGGCCTCACCGATCTCGGTGGTCACCGGACGGCGGCTCTGCAGCGAGACCCCCAGGTTGCCCTGCAGGAGCTCGCGCAGGTACGCCCAGAACTGCTGGAGCTTCGAGCCGTCGAGGTTGAACTGCTGACGCAGCCGGTCCTTCTGTTCCGCGCTCAGGTTGCGGCCGCGGAACATGCTCTCGACCGGGTCGTCGTTGACGACGCGGAACAGGAAGAAGTTGACGACCACGACGAAGAGCAGGGTGCTCAGCGCACCCAGGACCTTGCCGATGACGAAGCGCGGGCGCATCGTCGGTCAGTCGCGCTCGTCCTGGTTCTTCTTCGACCTCAGCAGCAACGACGCACCGACGCCCAGGATCGCGACGCCACCGCCGATCAGGGCGATCAACACGCCCGTGCCCATGCCACCGTCGTCGTCGCCGGTGCCACCCTCGATCGGCTGCAGCAGGAAGTAGGTCGGCGAGGAGTTGCTGAAGATCACGGGCCCGATCTCGGCGGGCTGCCGGGTCCAGCCGGTGAACCGATCGGTCCGGTACGCCTGGAGGTCCGCGTCCTCGAACAGCACCACGTAGGTCGACTCGTCGTAGAACAGCCGCAACATCTGGTGCACGAGGTCGACGCGCGTGGCCCGATCGAGCTCTTGGTTCTGCTGCGCGTAGAGCTCGTCGTACTCGGGACTGCACCAGTTGGCGTCGTTGTAGCCGATGGCTTCGACGTCGGTGGTGAGCTGGGCGCAGGTGAAGTACGACAGCATCGAATCGGGATCGGTGAACGGCGTCCAGCCCCACACGAACAGGTCGTACTCGCCGGACGCGACCACCTCGGTGAGCTGCGTGTCGTCGAACACGTCGACGGTCGTGGCGATGCCGACCTCCTCGAGGAATCCGGTGATCAGCTCGCGGATCGGTGCGGCGATGTCGCTCTCGGAGCGCTCGGCGTATCGGAACGTGAGCTCCTGGCTGCCGTCGGGCATCTCACGGATGCCGTTGCCGTCGGTGTCGAGGTAGCCCGCGGCGTCGAGCGCGGCGTTCGCCGCGTCGGGGTCGTACGTGTACTGCTCGGCCTCCGGGATCACCGGCTTCCAGGCGGGATCGGGCGACACCGACAAGGTCACGCCGGGCGTGCCGAGGCCGAGGATCACCCGGTCGAACAACGCCTGCTTGTCGATCGCGCGGTGGATCGCGTGTCGCACTTCGACGTCCTGCAGCGCGGGGTGGCCATCGCCCAACCCGCCGGCCATGCCGTTCATGGCGAGCTCGGTGAACCCGCCCTGCTGACCGAAGACGGCTTCGATGCCCTCGGTGGTGCCGAGCGACTCGAAGCTCGACGACGGCACCGAGTGCGCGGCGTCGATCTCGCCCTGTTGCAGTGCCGCCACCATGGCGTCGCCGTTGGTGAACACGCGGAACACGACCTGGTCGATCGCCGGGGTGCCCTTGTAGTAGTTCGGGTTGGCGACCATGGTCCACGACTGACCCGACTTCCACTCCTGCAGCGTGAACGGTCCGGAGCCGACACCGTCGAGGGCCTCGTAGGTGGTGATGTCGCCCTCGGCGACCGGCCCCCAGATGTGCTCGGGCAGGATGTACACGTCCATCAACGGCAGCTTGGGGTCGGGCACCGCGCTCGTGATCTTCACCGTGCGATCGTCGATGACGGTGGCCTCGAGGTTGGCGGTCGAGGAGAAGTGGTTGATCCACTCCTGATCGCGGGATGTGTTGATCGTGAACGCGACGTCGTCGGCCGTGAGCGGCTCACCATCGCTCCACGCCAGGTCTTCGCGCAAGGTGTAGGTGTACGACAGACCGCCGTCACCCACCTCCCAGCTCTCGGCCAGCCCTGGCACCGTGGCGAAGTCGGCGGCGGCCTTGTCGGTCAACGCCGCGTACTGCAGGTTCCACAACTCGTACGACGACACGAGGAACCCCGCGGTCACGTTGGGCGTGTCGAGGTCCTGGATGAGGCCGACCGTCAAGGTGACCCGGTCGTCCGCTGCCGACGCCGATGCGAGTCCCGCACCAGCGACCGCGGCGAGCGACAGCCCACCGATCCCGGCCACGACCAACCCGGCCACGACTGCGGCAAGTCCACGCTGTGCCATCCCGACTCCCCCGGTCTCGTCCTGCGACGTCACGACGTCCTGCGACGTCGATCGGGCCATTGTTGCCGCGGTGCCACGACCCCGCAAGGGAGGATTGATCACCGATTCAGGAAACCGGGGTGCACGCCCGGTTCCGGATCGTGCTCAGGGCAGCAGATACCAGTCGAGGAACCGCTCGAGCCTGCGGTGGAAGTCGAGGAAGGGTTCGGTTCGCAGCAGTCCGTGCCCCTCGGTCGGATAGGTCACGTACTCGTACTGCTTGTCGAGGCGACGCAATGCCTCGACCAGCTCGGTGGCCTGCCGCAGGCTCACGCGACGGTCGAGCTCGCCGTGGGCGACGAGCACCGGCACCGCCAGCTGATCGACGCGGTGGATCGGCGACCCGGCGGCGTACGCAGCGCGGTGGTCGCGCGGGTGCCCCATCATCCGTTCGAGGTCGAGGCGGCCGACGAGATCGCCCTGCGCCCACGACGTGAGGATGTCGCAGTCCCCGTACTTCATCACGGCTGCGGCGTACCGGCGGACAGGATCGTCGATCACGGAGTGGAGCGCCATGTAGGAGCCGTAGCTCGCGCCGAAGATCGCGATGCGGGTCGGGTCGATCCAGCCGAGCGATGAGAGGTGGTCGTGGGCGGCGAGGCAGTCGCCGGTGTCGGCCACGCCCCACACACCGTGGTTCGCCCGCTCGAACTCGCGTCCGTAGGTGGTGCTGCCGCGGAAGTTGATCGCGAACCAGGCGTAGCCCTTGTCGACGAAGTACTGCGCGACGCCGTCCCACTCGTCGCCGGTGAGCGAGGTGGGTCCGCCGTGCGGTTGGACGACCGCCGGGCACCGGTGTCCCTCGGGCACGTCGCGAGGTCGGTACAGCCACCCGTGCACCTCGACGCCGTCGGCGGATCGGTAGGTGACGTGTTCGGGCACGACGTGCGGTGCGGCGCGGACCGGCGCCGGGGCACGATCGACGAGCACGCGGACCTCGCCGTCGGGCATCACCCGACACAGCCGCGCCGGACGGGCGAACGACTCGTGGACGGCGACCACCGATCCGTCCGCGAGCGGTTGCGGCGACGACCAGGTGCCACCCGCAGCCAGTACCCGCACCGCGCCGGTGACCACGTCGATCCCGACCAGATCGGTGACCCCGTGTCGGCTCCGCACGCCGACGAGCGACGCACCGCCGTCGACGAAGTGGAGCTCGGCGAAGTCGGCACCGTCGGTGGTGAGCTGACGCGGCGCGTCCTGCACCGCAGCGTCGGCGCCGGCAGAGACGTCGACGAGGAAGACCTCGTACCAGCCCGGCAGTTCGCTCGCGTAGGCGAGCGTCGAGCCGTCGGGCGACCACGCGATGCTGCGCGCGGTCATGCCCGGGTCGTGCACGGTCGTACGTGCCCCGGCGCCGGTGGCATCCACCAGGTGCACGCTCGTGCAGTTCAGGTCACCGTGCCGGAAGAGCAGATGTGCGAGGCGGCGACGATCGGGTGAGAGCGCCACACCGAAGCAGTCGCCCGCACCGCTCGCGACTCGCGCCGGCCAGGCATCGTCCACCGCGGTGACCGCCAGCGCCGTGGTGTGATCGGCCTCGCGGTCGACGCCGATGATCAGGCGGCCGTCGTCGAGCCACTCGGGCGACGTACCGGCGCACACCGCCTGTGGCAGCCCTCCCGTCGCCGCGACCACCCGGACGACACCGTCCTGGGTGTACGCCAACCGAGTGCCGTCGGGAGACCAGACCGCTCCACCGTCTTCCCAGTACGCAGCCAACGGCCGGCCGGTGGTGATGCGCACGGCCTCACCGCCGTCGACCGGCACGGTCCACACGTCGGAGCAGTCGTCGTCGAGCACGAACGCGATCGTGGTGCCGTCGGGCGACACGCTCGCGTGACGCACCCGGTGGGTGGCGGCCACCGTCTCGAGTCGCCACGTGGTCGGCGGACGGACGTCGGGGCGGCCGGGATTCGGGATGCCACCGTGTTCCTCGATCCCCACCCACCAGCGCGGTTCCGTCGCGTCATCGGTCGCAGCCACGCCGGGAGCGTAGTGGCGAGTCGTAGTGTCGGCGGCATGTCGACCCCTCAGGAACCGACCAGGCAGGAACCGACCAGGCAGGAACCGCCCGCACCGCGCCCACGCGCTCGCACGTTCGGTCTGTCGTTCGGCGCCTGGCCGACCGGGCCCGACAACGCGATCACGGACGTGCCGGGCGTGCGCGTCGGTCACGTCACCATCTGGCACGGCGACCATGCGGCCGGCGAACCCGTGGCACGCACCGGCGTGACGGCCATCGTGCCAGGCGACCTCGCCGACCTGTTCGCCGAACCGATGGCTGCCGGCACCGCGGTGTTGAACGGGGCCGGCGAACTGACCGGCTCGGTGGAGTTGCGCGAATGGGGCACCCTCGAGACGCCGATCGTCCTGACGAGCACGTCGGCGGTCGGGCGCGCGTACGACGCGGTCGTCGACGCGATGTTCGCCGCCGGCGCCGACGAGGTGGTGATCCCCGTCGTGGGCGAGTGCGACGACTCCTGGCTCGACGCCATGCTTCGACGGTGGGTCACCGTCGACCACGTCCGCGAGGCGCTCGCGACCGCCGCCACGGGACCGGTCGCCGAGGGTGTCGTGGGTGCCGGGGCGGGCATGGTCACGATGGGGCACAAGGCGGGCATCGGTACGGCGTCACGCGTCATCGAGGGCCTGGGAACCGTCGGCGTCCTGCTGTTGTGCAACTTCGGCAGCACCCGCGACCTCCGCATCGGCGGGATGCACGTCGGCGAGGTGCTGCACGAGGAACGAACCGTTCCCGCGGCGCCGACCCTCGACAGCGGTCGATCGAGCAGCTGTCTGGGTGTGGTCGTGACCGACATCCCGCTCGATGCCCGCCAGCTCGAACGCGTCGCCCGGCGCATCGGCCTCGGCCTCGCCCGCACCGGCTCCGTCGCCCATCACGGCAGCGGCGACATCTTCTGTGCAGTCTCCACCACCAATCGGCAACCGCGCCACGCCACGGGACTCCGGACGCTTCAGGTGCTCGGCGACGGATCGTTGAACGACGTGTTCGAGGCGGTCGTCGACGCGAGCGAGGAGGCGGTGATCGACGCACTGTTCGTGGCCGACACCGTCACCGGCGTGGATGGTCACGTCGTGCCGGGACTCCCGGTGGCACGAGCGCTCGACCTCCTGCGCCGCTGACGGGGCCGGATGAGGTCGGCGAGTTCGACCGCACGCGTGAAGACGGCGTCGAGCATCGGCTCGGTCAGGCGACCCGTGAAGGTGTTCTGCTGACTGGGGTGGAACGAGCACACCAGCACCGGGCCGCCGTCGGGAGTGGCGACCTCGGCCAGGTGCCCGAACTTCGGCCGCGGCCGAACCCCGTACTCCTGACAGGCGGCCTCGTAGGCGAACGCACCGAGGCAGACCACCACGCACACGTCGGGCAACAGGGTGAGCTCGCGGCGCAGGAACGGCCGGCACTCGTCGCGCTCGTCGGGCAGCGGCTTGTTGTCGGGCGGCGCGCACTTCACCGCTGCGGTCACCCATGCGTCGCGCAGCGCGAGTCCGTCGTCGACCGACACCGACCCGGCCTGGTTCGCGAGCCCCGCCCGGTGCATCGCACGGAACAGCCAGTCGCCCGATCGGTCGCCGGTGAACACCCTGCCGGTGCGGTTGGCGCCGTGGGCCGCCGGGGCGAGGCCGAGCACGAGGATGCGCGCCGCACCGTCACCGAACCCCGAGATCGGCCGCCCCCAGTACTCCTGGTCGCGGTAGCTCGCACGCTTGTCGACGGCCACCTGCTCACGCCATTCGACGAGGCGGGGGCACCGTCGACAGTCACAGACATCCGAGCGCAGGCGGTCGAGCGAATCCACGCCGATCACGTTAGGTTTCCCCTTGCCATGCCACCATCGAAGCCTTCCGCCGCGTCCTCACGTCCGGCCGCGCCACGGGGCACGCTCGTGCTCCTCGTGCGCCACGGGCAGACGCCCACCACCGGCAAGCTGCTGCCCGGTCGTGCTCCCGGTCTGCACCTCGCCGACGCCGGACGCGAGCAGGCCCAGCGCGCTGCCGAACGCATCGCCGCGCTCACGACGGTCGATGCGGTCTACGCCTCACCGCTCGAGCGCGCACGCGAGACCGCTGCCCCGATCGCGGCGGCGCGCGGCCTCAAGGTGCAGATCGACAAGGGGCTGCTCGAGTGCGAGTTCGGCGACTGGACCGGCGCCGAGCTCAAGAAACTGATGAAGCTGCCCGAGTGGGGCACGGTGCAGCGGGCCCCCAGCACGTTCCGCTTCCCGAACGGTGAGAGCTTCACCGAGATGCAGACCCGCATGGTCAGCGCGATCGACCGACTCCGGGCGAAGCACGAGGGCGGCGTGATCGTGCTCGTCTCGCACGCCGATCCGATCAAGGCCGCCGTCGCCCACGCGATGGGCACACACATCGATCTGTTCCAGCGCATCGTCATCGGCACGTGCTCGGTGTCGGCCATCGCCTACGGCATGGGCGCACCGATCGTGCTCACCGTCAACTCCACCGGCGGGTCGCTCGCCGAGCTGCGCCCCTCATGAGCTGACCGCCGTGGGCATCTCCTTCGACTTCGACGACGTCGACGCATTCACCGTCGGCACCGTTGGCCGCCCCGGCCAACGCACGTTCCTCCTGCAGGCGCGCCACGGGCGCGAGCGGGTGACCGTCAAGTGCGAGAAGCAGCAGGCCGCGGCGATCGCCGAGCACCTGCGCACGGTGCTCAACGACCTGCCGCCGCCCGAGGATCGGCCGATGCCCGCGGCGATGGAGCTGAGCCCGCCCGTCGAGCCGGCCTTCGTGCTCGGCGCGATCGGCCTGGGGTACGAGCGCTCCACCGATCGGGTGCTCGTGCAGCTCGACGAGTTCATCCCCGTCGACGACGACGGTGAACCCGAACTCGAGGCCCTCGAGGACCGCAGCCGCGTCCGCGTCTACCTCACCCGCGGCCAGGTGCTCGCGTTCTGCGAACAGGCCGACTCGCTCGTCGCCGCCGGTCGCCCGCCGTGCATGTGGTGCAGCCTGCCGATCGATCCCGACGGGCACATCTGCCCGCGGATGAACTGACGACCGGCGTGCCCGATCGCTCCGAACAGCTCGAGATCCTCGCCCGAGGCGAGATCGACATCGAAGGGCGCATGCCCTGGAGCAGCAACGCGACGTTCCTCGTCAACCTCGTGCTGCCGGACGATCCCGAGGATCGCGACGCACCTCACGGCGACGGCCGCACGGCGCAGGGCATCTACAAGCCGCTGCGCGGCGAGCGGCCGCTGTGGGACTTCGAGCCGGGGCTGCACCGACGCGAGCTCGCCGCGTACCAGCTGAGCGAGGCGCTCGGCCTCGACCTGGTGCCCCCGACCGTCATCCGCGACGGCCCGCTCGGCGAGGGCAGCGTGCAGTGGTTCGTCGATGCCGATCATCAGCAGCACTACTTCACGATCCACGAGTCGCGCCCCGACCTGCACGACGTGCTCCGCCGCTTCGCCGTGTTCGATCTCGTCGCCAACAACACCGACCGCAAGAGCGGCCACGTGCTGATCGACCACGACGACCACCTCTGGGGGATCGACCACGGCCTGTGCTTCGCGTCCGAGTTCAAGCTCCGCACCGTCGTGTGGGAGTTCGCCGGTGATCCTGTCGACGACGAGCTGCTCGCCGCCGTCGCACGCGTGGCCGAGTCGGTGCCGTTGTCGGTGGCCGCGCTGCTGGCCGACGACGAGGTCGCGGCCGTGCAGGAGCGTGCCCAGTGGATCGTCGATCACCCGGTGCTGCCCGCGGACCACACGGGCCGCCGTTATCCCTGGCCGCTCGTGTGAGCCGATGAGCGGCGATCACGGAGTCGGCGTCGCCGACGACGGCCTGGACGAACTCGTCCACCGCGCCGACCTCGACGGCCTCGTCCGGCTCGTCGATGCGCGCTGCGCGTCGCGCGACTGGGAGGGCCTGCTCCGCCTGCGCGATCGCACTCGATCGGCCGTGCTCACCGGCCGACAGCTGTGGCCGGCTGCCACGCTCGCCGAGTACCGGCTGGCGCTCTGGGCGCCGGCCGAGTGGGCCGCGACGGTGCTCGACGAGGAGAGCGGCCGGTTCACGATCGGTCCGCTCACCGAGGTGGTCGCCCAACACCACGACCTCGCCTCGCTGCGGGCACACCTCCCGGCCGGGCCGCGCCTCGGCTTCATCGCCCACGAATGCGCCGTGCGCGGCGAGATCGTCGACCCCGACGGGCTGATCGACGTGCTCGACCTCCCGTTCGAGCTGCAACCGTGGGAGCCCGAGTACGCGCTCGCCACCTACTCCGACGACGGCATCGACGCCCCCTCCCCCGCGCTGCCGACCGCCGACCGCTTCACCGCTGTGGCAGGCACCGTGGCCTCCGAGGTCGACGACGACCAGGTGATCCCCGCCGTGCGCCAACTGCTCGAACCGTGGACCGCGTCGTCGAACGGACGGGCCGACGTCGTCTGTGTCGAAGGCGGCGCGGCCGACGCACTCGCCACGCTCGGCGTCCCCGGCGCGAGGCTCGCCGTGCTCACGCCCGCCGACGCCCTCGCGTGGCTCGCATGGGCCGGTGCGAGCGGTGGCGCGCACGGCCGTCGGCGCGGCAACGCGATCGGCCGCTTCGGGGCCTGGTGGGTGCTCGCAGCGCTCGCGGACGCCACCGACGACTGGCCCGTCGACCCCGACGAACTCGGCGAGCTGGCCGCCGATCTCACGTGGTACTGGTGGGACGCCGACGAACCGCGGCTCGGCTGGGAGCTGCAGCTCGTGATCGAGGACGCCGTCGACGGCCTCGCCTGGGCGATCAGCGCCCGCGACGCCCACTGACCCACGGAACCTGACCCACGGAACCTGGCTCACGGAACCGTGTCGGGACGCGAAGAGGGGCGGCCTCGCGGCCGCCCCTCCACTTCGTGACGCTGGTCGGCTCAGCCGCGAGCTTGCAGCGCCTCGATCAGCTTGGGCAGCACCTTGTGCACGTCGCCCACGATGCCCAGATCGGCGATGCCGAAGATCGGGGCTTCCTTGTCCTTGTTGATCGCGATGATGTTCTTCGAGCCCTTCATGCCCACCATGTGCTGGGTGGCGCCCGAGATGCCGGCGGCGATGTACACGCCCGGCTTCACGACCTTGCCGGTCTGTCCGACCTGGTAGCTGTACGGCACCCAGCCAGCGTCGACGATGGCACGCGAGGCACCCGGCGCACCCTTGAGCAGCTTGGCGAGTTCCTCGACCATCGCGTACTTGTCGGCCTCGCCGAGACCACGGCCACCCGACACGACAATGGCTGCCTCGTCGAGCTTCGGACCGCTGCTCGCCTCGACGTGCACGGCCGTGACCGTGGCACCGCCGGTGGCGCCCAGCTCGGGCACCGGTGCGGCGACGACCTCGGGGGCAGCGCCGCCGGCCGACTCGGCCGCGAAGCTCTTCGGGCGGAACGCCGCGAGATGCGGTGCCGAACCCGAGAACTTGGTGGTGACGAGGGTGTTGCCGCCGAAGATCGGGGTGGTGACACTCACGCCGTCGCCGACGCTGATGTCGACGTTGTTGGTGAGGACGGTGCGATCGAGCTTCACCGACAGGCGGCTCATCACGTCGCGACCTTCGTAGTTCTGCGGGAAGAGGATCACGTCGGGGCTGTCGCCACCGTCGATCACCGCCTTCATCGCGGCCGAGACCGCGACGCCCGGCAGCTTGCCGCCGAGGTCGCCGGTCGCATACACCTTCGAGGCGCCGTACTCACCGAGCGCCGCGGCGATGCCCGACGCGTCGCCACCCACGAAGGCGGTGACGGTGCCGAGGCTGCGTGCCTTGGTGAGCAGCTCGAGCGTGCCCGTGGTGGGAGCGCCGGCAGCTTCTTGTGCGAAGACCCATACGTTCGTCATGTCGTTCGTTCCTGTTCTCTCAGCTGCCGGACTCAGATGACCTTGAGGTTCTCGAGGAACGCCACGATCTTGTTGAAGCCCTCGCCGTCGTCCTCGACGATCTCACCGGCGGCACGTGCCTCGGCCTGGGCGACGTCGACGATCTCCTGACCGGCGCCGGCCCAACCGGCCGGGCTGATGCCCAGGTCGCCGGCGGTGACGGTGTCGATCGGCTTCGACTTGGCGGCCATGATGCCCTTGAAGCTGGGGTAGCGGGGCTCGACCACGCCGGCCGTGACGCTGATGAGCGCCGGCAGCGGGCAGGTGACCTCGTCGTAGCCCTCTTCGGTCTGACGGTCGACCTTGAGCGAGCCACCGTCGACGACGACCTTCTTGGCGAAGGTGACCGACGGCAGGCCGAGCACCTCGGCGAGCTGCTCGGGCACGGTGCCCGTGTAGCCGTCGCTCGACTCGGTGGCCGCGATGATCAGGTCGGCGCCGCCGAGCTTGTTCACCGCAGCGGCGAGGACCTTGGCCGTCGTGAGGGCATCGCTGCCCTGCAGGGCCGGGTCGCTCACGAGCACGCCCTTGGCAGCGCCCATGGCGAGCGCGGTACGCATGCCGCTGACCTCACCGTTGGGGGCCATGGAGACGAGGCTGACCTCGCCACCGCCGGCGGCATCCACGAGCTGCAGGGCCATCTCGACGCCGTAGCTGTCCGACTCGTCGAGGATGAGCTTGCCATCGCGCTTGAGGGTCTTGGTGCCGGCATCGAGCGCACCAGGGGTGGCGGGATCCGGGATCTGCTTCACACACACGATCACGTTCATACGGCAGCCATTGTTACCGACCGGTAGTGCATTCACCCAACCGAACGAGCCGGAACGGGCCGGAACCGGCCGGACAGATGCCACGAGTAGCGTTGGGGTCTTGCGGATCCTGCTCGTCGTCAACGCGTTCGCCAGCTCCGTGACCGCCCGCAACACCGTCGTCGTCCATCGCGAGCTCAGCCAGGGCAACGAGGTGGAGGTGGTGGAGACCAACCGCCGCGGCCACGCCACGCGCTTCGCCCAGGACGCCGCCCGGCGGGGCCTCGACGTGGTGATCGGCTACGGGGGCGACGGCACGCTCAACGAGGTGGCCACGGGCGTCGCAGGCACCGACACCGCCCTCGGCGTGCTGCCCGGCGGCTCGACGAACGTGTTCGCCCGCACGCTCGGCATGGTGAACGACCCCGTGCAGGCGGTGCAGCAGTTGTCGGCCGGCATCGCCGCGGCCGACATCGGCCCGATCGGGTTGGGCCAGGTGAACGGTCGCTACTTCTGCTTCCACACCGGGGTCGGCTACGACGCCGCCGTCGTCCACGAGGTCGAGCGCCGTGCGTCGCTGAAGCGGTGGCTCGGCCATCCGCTGTTCATCACCGCGTCGTTGAAGACCTGGGGCATCAGCTACGACCGACGCAGCCCGCACTTCCGCGTCAGCGGACCGGGCTTCGAGGTGGCCGACGGCTACTTCACGATCGTGCTCAACACGAACCCGTACACGTACCTCGGGAACCGTCCGCTCGATCTCTCCCCTGCGGCGACGCTCGACCGCGGGCTCGTGGCGGTGACGTTCCGCACGATGCGCGCCACGGCCATCCTCGGGTCGCTCGCCGGGGCCCTCCGCGGTGGCGGCGTGCGCCCGAGCGACCACCTCGACCTTCGCACCGACCTCACCGAGCTCACGATCACGCCGACCGGGGCCGATCAGCCGTTCCCGTACCAGCTCGACGGCGACTTCCTGGGCGAGACGCGGGAGCTGCGCTTCCGGCACCGTCCCGACGCCGTCAGGCTGGTGCGCCCCGCCCCAGCACCGTGAGCGCGACGTCGGGCAGGTTCGTGCACAGGCCGTCGATGCCCCATCCGACCAGTTCGGCCATGCGCTCCGGGTCGTCGCAGGTCCACGTGTTCACCTCGATGCCTGCCGCGTGACAGGCGTCGATCACCTCACGGCGCAGCAGCTTGACCCAGGGGTGCAGCGCCACGTGACCCCGCGAGGTCAGCAGCTCGACGACGTCGTCGGGCACGATCGACGTGAGCCACGCAGTGCGGATCGGGGCGCCGGCCTCGTCGGCGATCGCCCGGCAGCGATCGATCGTCTCGATCCGGAACGACGAGATGAGCCACCGCTCGTGCTCGTCGCGTGCGAGCAGCAGCGCCATGGTCTCGTCCGCGATCGAGTCGGTCGGATCGAAATCGGGTTCGGTCGGGTCGTTCTTGATCTCGACGTTCACCCACATCCCGGCGCACGCGTCGAGCGCAGCGCCGAGCGCCGGGACCGAGGCGGGGAGGTCGCCCGCGTCGATCGAGGCGATCACGCGCCCGTCGGGCAGGTCGGGGTTGTGATGCACCACCAACGCGCCGTCGCGCGTGCGGCGTACGTCGAGCTCCACGGCGTCGGCCCCGAGCCGTCCTGCGAGCGCGAATGCCTCCACGGTGTTCTCCGGGGCCGCCTTCGACGCTCCGCGATGGGCGATCACCGTGGTGAGCTGGGGGGATGCGGCCTCGTGCGGCCGGTCGTGACTCGACATCGCGTTTCCCTTTCGTGATCGATGGGTGACACCCCATCGCTGCCAGGCATGACCCCCCACCTACCTCAGATGACGCAAGGGGCCTTGGACTCTTGTGCTCGTGCTCATTGTTTCCTAGCGTTTCTGAACGGTGTACAACGACTTCGTGAACACGCGGATGACCGCCGCCGGCCCCAGCGGGCAGCGGACGGATCAGCGCCGGATCCGTCGTCACCACCCTCGGGCAGCGACCCGGGGAACCTCACCTGCCGTGGCGCTCGCCGCCTCGGCGCATTGTCCGAACGGGGAGCAGCAATCGTGACGATCCTTGCCTCGAGCCTCGCGCTCGCCAACGCCGACTACTCGTGGCGCAACCGGTCGATCTGCCGGGACACCGACCCGGATCTGTTCTTCCCGGTCGGCACGACGGGTCAGGCGTTGCTGCAGATCGCGAAGGCCAAGGAAGTCTGCGGCGAGTGTCCGGTGAGCACCGAGTGCCTCGAATACGCGCTCGAGACCAACCAGGACTCGGGCATCTGGGGCGGACTCGACGAGGAACAGCGTCGCGCCATCCGCCGCCAGAGCGCCGCACGCCAGCGCCTGCTCGCCTGACCCTCTCGGGTCGGCTCCGGTCAGGTCCCGATCGGCACCGTGAGGTGCACGACCGTCCCCATCCCGTCGCGCACGTCGGTGATCCCGACCGCCTCGAAGTCGGCCTTCGTGCCGGCGCGCATCACGATCGTGCCGCCCAGCTCGGTGGTCACCAGCGTGCGCACGATCGACAGCCCGAGGCCGGTGGCCCGGTTGAGTTCGAACGTGGGGTCGAGTCCCACGCCGTCGTTCACGACCGAGATCGACAGCATCCCCGGCGTGCGGCTCAGCTGCACGACCACGTCGCCACCTGCGCTGCCCTCGGGGAACCCGTGGTCGATCGCGTTCTGCAGCAATTCGATCAGCACGACCGACAGCGGTGTCGCGACCGTGGTGGGCAGCCGGCCGCCGTCGCCCTGCACCGTGAAGCGGATCGGGCGGTCCTGCGACTGCAGACCCTCCTCCGACAGACGCAGCAGGGGGCGGACGATGTCGACGAACGCGACGTCGTCGCCGGCCTCGCGTGACAGCGTCTCGTGGACGACGGCGATGGTGCGGATGCGGCGCACCGACTCGTTGACGGCGGCCTTCGCCTCGGCGGACTGCAGCCGTCGGGCCTGGAGCCGGAGCAGTGAGGAGATCGTCTGCAGGTTGTTCTTGACGCGGTGGTGGACCTCGCGGATCGTCGCGTCCTTCGACAGCAGGAGCTTGTCGCGCTTGCGGACCTCGGTGACGTCGCGCACGAGGAGCAGCCCGCCGGTGACCTCGCCACCGGCCATGATCGGCAGGCACCGGGCGAGCAACGTGACGTCGTTGGCCTGGTCGAACTCCTCGATGACCGGACGGCGCGATTCGAGCGCGCGACGCGCGCAGTTGTCGTTGAAGCCCATCTCGGCCAGACGCATCCCGACGGCGTTGGAGTTGATGCCGACGCGGTGGAAGACGCTCATCGCGTTCGGTGAGGCGTAGCGCACCCGGGCGTCCTCGTCGAGCAGGATCGTGCCGTCACCGATGCGCGGCGCCGCGCTCGAGTCCTCGAGCGGGCCCTCGCTCGGGAACGAACCCTCGGCGATCATGACGGCGAAGCGCTCGAACATGGCGAGGTAGGTGCGCTCGAGCTCACCCAACATCCGCGTGTTCCGGGTGCCGGACTCGCGTCCGAGCACCGCGATGCACTCGCCGTGGAGTCGGACCGGCACGCCGAGCAGGCGGGCGGGCTCGACCTCGTTCTCGACCTCGATGTCGCCCTCGCACAGCCCACCGGTGGCCAAGACCTGATCGAGCACCGGGCCGGCGAAGCGCGCATACTCGCCCACGTAGTCGGCCGGGTAGATGGTGCGACCCGTCGATGGGCGCACCTGGGCCAGGATGACCCACCGGCCGTCGTCGGTGGGTGCATAGAGCAGCAGGTCGGCGAAGGACAGGTCGGCCAGGAACCCCCATTCCGCCACGAGTTGCTGGAGATGTACGACCTGATCGTTCGTCAGCGCCGTGCGCTGCCTCGCGACCTCGACGAGCGTTGCCATAGTGCTCCGAGTGTGGCAGACGGACGGGGTCCGGACCCGCCACCGATCACGCGACCGCGTGGCCGGCGGGCGCTCACGACGGGGTCAGGCGGGATCGACGAGGTGCCTGCCGAGGTCGAGCAGCGCTCCGAGGTCGGCGACGTCGCGCGTCAGCGCCGGTGCCGCGACCGTGAGCGCGCCGAGCGACGCCAACTCCTCACGGCGCTCGGCCTCGCGGCTCGCCACGACCGCGACGTCGTGGAATCGCTCGCTCACCTCGGTCAGCACGGTGCGCACGTCGGCAGGTGCCGCTCCGGCCGCCGAGGCCACGTCGGCCACGAACGCGTCGTCGTCGACACGCGATCGCAGATCGCGGGCGGCCCGCGCCGGCGCCGGCTTGCGCAGGTCGGGCGACAGGGTTCGGTTCAGCACCATGGCACCCAGGTTCATGCCACGTCGCTGCAGCTCGCGAGCGAGGAACGCCGCCTCATACGCCGGCGCGGCCTCGAGGGTCGACACCACGACGAACGAGGTGCGCGGGTCGACGAGCAACCGTTCGACCTCGTCGGCGCGGGCGACGAACCCCTTCTCCATCGTCTGGAACAGCACGAAGAACTCGGCGATGTCCTGCAGGAATCGTGAGCCGAGCACCCGATCGGCCACCTGGTAGAACGGCTTCGAGGCCACCGTGAACAGGCGCGAGCGGTAGGGCACGGTGAGCCAGCGGAGCAGTCGACTGCCGAAGAACTCCTTCATCCGCCCTGGTGCATCGAGCAGGTCGAGCGCGTTGCGCGACGGCGGCGTGTCGATGATCACCAGGTCGAAGCGGCCCGAGGCGTGGAGTTCGTGCAGCCGCTCCATCGCGAGGTAGTCGTGGCTGTGGACGAAACGACCGGTGATGTTCTGGTAGAGCGGGTTCGCCAGCACCTGATCGCGCAGTTGCGCATCGGGGGCGTGCCGGCGGATGAGGTCGTCCCAGCCTGCCTTGGTGTCGAGCATCGCGACCCACAGCTCGCCCTGGCGTGTGCTCCCAGTGGCGTCGGCCGCGGGGTCGGCGGCGCGGAGCAACGCCGGGTCGACCTGCACCTCGTGCCCGGCGGCGCCGTCGCCGCCGAGGCCCTGGGAGCCGAGGCCGAGCGCCGTGGCGAGCCGTCGGGCCGGGTCGACCGTGAGCACGAGCACCCGGGCGCCGAGACGCGTGGCCGCGATCGCCCCGAGGGCGGCCGAGACGGTGGTCTTGCCGGTGCCGCCGCTGCCGCAGACGACGATCATCTCCTTCGACGCCAGCAGCGCGTCGAGTCCCGCCCGGTTGCGTCCGGCGCCGCTGCGGCGTGCCATGTCAGATCAGCTCGTCCTCGATGGCCTGGGCCATCAACGTCACCACGCGACGGCCGGTCGCGCGGGTGAACAGCTCGGGCACGATCACGAGCGGGACGGGACCGGCGGGTCCGGGGCGGTCGGCGAGCTCAGCCCGCAGCCGGTCGAGGTGCGCGGCGCCCACCCGACGCCGCGCCTCGACGAGGGCCGAGGCGTCGAGCACCGTGCCCACGGCCTTGCCGATGCGGTCGACCAGCACCATGCGGGCCGGGCCGGTGGCGGTGTGCTCGAACACCTCGCGTTCGCGCTCGGAGAACAGCGCGGGCAGCACCCGGTTGGCGAACACGGCGGCGATGTCGACCCCCGTGTCGGCACGCACCTTCTGCACCAGCTCGAGCGACTCGGTGACGGGCATCTCCTCGGGGGTGGTGACGATCACGAGGCCCGTGCGGTCGGGGTCGTCGAGGATGTCGATCATCCAGTTCGTCTGATCGCGCACGAGGCCCACCTGCACGAGCTGACGGATCGCGGTGGGCGCTCCGATCTGGGCGACGATGTGACCGCTCGCCTCGGCGTCGACCACGACGAGGTCGTAGTGGCGTTCACGGACCTCGTAGCAGAGCTTGCCGACGGCCAGGATCTCCTTCACCCCGGGCGCCGCGTCGGCGACGAAGTCGAACGTGCGAGCGAGCGGCCCGATACGACCGACGAGCGGGATCCGGACGAAGAGGCGGAGGTACTCGCGCAGCGAGTCCTCGGTGTTCATCTCCATCGCGTGGAGACCTGGCGCGACCTCGGTGGGTTCGAACTGGAGGGCAGCGACATCGAAGGCTGCGGCGAGGGCGCCCTTGGCGTCCATCTCGCACACCAGGGTGCGCTTGCCCATGCTGGCCGCCAGCTCCGCGAGCGCGGCCGCAGTCGTGGTCTTACCGACGCCACCCTTGCCGGTGACGAACAGCAGCTGGCGGTCGAGCAGCGTCAGGTGAGCCGCCTCAGCCCCCGAAGCCGATCTTGCGGTCGCCCTCGGCGGTGCCGATCTCCACGTAGGCGATCTTCGCCGCGGCCACCGCGATCTGGCGGCCCTTCTTGTCGGTGAGCCACAGCACGTCGACCGCGCCGGTGAGCGCCGCGTCGACCTGCGTGCGCAGCGCAGCGCTGTCGGTGTCGTCGGGCAGCTCGACGCTGACTTCGCGCGGGGACTGGGTGACGCCGATTCGGAGATCCATGTGGGCGAGTGTACGGAGGGCGTTCCCCGGTCGCATGTTCTGGTCGGCAGCGTCGGCAGCGTCCGCAGCGTCCGCAGCGTCCGCAACATGGCCTGATCGGTGGGGTGTGCGTCGTTGACGCCATCGACGGCGAGCGCCACACTCACCTCATGCAACCCCGTCGGCCCAGCAGTCGAACACGATCGGTCGTGATCGTGGCCTTCCCCGGGATCCAGGCCCTCGACGTGGTCGGGCCGTTCGAGGTCTTCGTCGGCGCCCGCCAGGTGATGGAGAGCGAACGCCCTGACGAGCCACCGGCCTACGACGTGCGCGTCGTGTCCTCCTCCGGTGCACCGGTGCGATCCGAGAGCGGCCTCTCGATCGGCACCGACCCCCTCCCCGACCCCGCCTCGTTCGTCGATGCCTCGTCGGACGAGCACCAGATCGACACCGTCCTCGTCGCGGGCGGCTTCGGGGTGCAGGAGGCCCGCGCCGACGACGAGCTCGTCGACTGGCTGCGCCGGGTGGTCCCGACCACACGCCGCCTCGGCACCGTGTGCACCGGCACCTTCCTCGCCGCCCAGGCGGGCCTGCTGGACGGACGCTGCGTCACCACACACTGGGCCCGCGCCGAACAGTTGGCCGACGAGTTCCCGGCGCTCGACGTCGACCCCGACCCGATCTTCACCCGGTCGGGCGACGTGTGGACGTCGGCCGGTGTCACCGCCGGCATCGACATGGCCCTCGCGATGGTCGAGGACGACCTCGGCACCGAGGTGGCACAGACGGTCGCCCGCTGGCTCGTGATGTTCCTCCGCCGGCCGGGTGGTCAGACGCAGTTCGCCGCGCCCGTGTGGATGCCGAGGGCGGAACGCTCGTCGGTTCGCAGCGTGCAGCAGGCGATCGAGGACGACCCGGCCGCCGATCACCGCATCGCCGTCCTCGCCGCGCGGGCGGCGATGAGTCCACGCCACTTCTCCCGGGTGTTCACCGACGAGGTGGGCGAGGCACCGGGCCAATACGTGGAGCGCATCCGCGTGGAGGCCGCGCGGCGACAGCTCGAGGACACCACCGACACCGTCGCCGTCGTCGCCCGCCGCTGCGGCTTCGGCACGGCCGAGACGATGCGGCGCTCGTTCCTCCGCCGACTCGGGGTGCCACCCGACCACTACCGCCGGCGCTTCGGCTCGGCCGCCTGACCCCACGTCTCCTCCCGCCCCCCGACCCCCGACCCCCGATCCCCGACTCCCGAAAGGACCGCCCACCGTGCAGGTCGCGATCCCCCTCTTCCCCCGCTTCACCGCTCTCGACGCCATCGGCCCCTACGAGGTCCTGCAGCGGATCCCCGACATCGACGTCACCTTCATCGGCCACCAGCGCGGGGAGGTGCGAAGCGAGAACGGCTTCCTCGGCATCACCGTGGACGCGACGTTCGAGGAGATGGCCCACCCCGACATCGTGGTGTTCCCCGGCGGCGTCGGCACGCGGCCGCTGATGACCGACGAGCGGGTGCTCGATTGGGTGCGCACCGCGCACACCACGTCCACCTTCACGACGTCGGTGTGCACCGGATCGCTGGTGCTCGCCGCCGCCGGCCTGCTCACCGGTCTCACCGCCACCACCTACTGGAGCGTCTACCCGATGCTCACCGAGCAGGGCGCGACCCCGACCGCGCAGCGGGTGGTGGAGCACCTGCCCGAGCGGATCATCACCGCCGCCGGCGTGTCGAGCGGCATCGACATGGCGCTGCGCCTGGTGGAGGTGCTCTACGACGCCACGGCGGCGAAGGCGTGCCAGCTGATGATCGAGTACGACCCGCAACCGCCGTTCGACTGCGGTGCGGTCGACAAGGTCGACGACACGGTGATGACCCGCATCATCGAGTACGCGCAGCTCCGCCAGTAGGCCGGACCTCCCACCCACGTCAGCGCACGTCGTCAGCGCACGTCGTCAGAGGACGACGACGCTGCGCAGCACCTCACCGCGCTCCATCTTGTGGAACGCCTCCTCGACGTCGTCGAGGGTGATCGTCTCGCTGACGAAGCGGTCGAGGTCGAGGCGACCCTGCAGGTAGAGCGAGATGAGCATCGGGAAGTCGCGGCTCGGCAGGCAGTCGCCGTACCAACTGCTCTTCAGCTGGCCACCCCGGCCGAACACCTCGATGAACGGGAGTTCGAGGGTCATGTCGGGGCGGGGCACGCCCACCAGCACGACCGTGCCGGCCAGGTCGCGGGCCTCGAACGCCTGCTTGTAGACCGCGGGGTGACCGACGGCCTCGATGCACACGTCGGCGCCGTTGCCGTTCGTGACGCTCTTGATGAACTCGACCGGGTCGGTCGTGCCGGCGTTGCAGGTGTGGGTGGCGCCGAAGTCCTTCGCCCACGCCAGCTTCCGGTCGTCGAGGTCGACAGCGATGATCGTGCCGGCGCCGGCGAGCCGCGCCCCGGCGATCGCCGCGTCGCCCACGCCGCCGCAGCCGAACACGGCCACGGAGTCGCCCCGCGACACGCCACCGGTGTTGATCGATGCGCCGATGCCGGCCATCACGCCGCAGCCGAGCAGGCCGGCCGCGGTCGCCGGCGCCGCCGGATCGACCTTCGTGCACTGACCGGCGGCCACGAGCGTCTTCTCGGCAAAGGCGCCGATGCCGAGCGCGGGCGACAGCACGGTGCCGTCGGTGAGGGTCATCTTCTGCGTCGCGTTGAACGTGCTGAAGCAGTACTGGGGCTTGCCCTTCAGACAGCTACGGCAGGTGCCACACACCGCGCGCCAGTTGAGGATCACGTAGTCGCCGGGAGCGACGCCGGTGACGCCGGGGCCGACCGACTCGACGATGCCGGCTGCCTCGTGACCGAGCAGGAACGGGAAGTCGTCGTTGATGCCGCCTTCGCGGTAGTGCAGGTCGGTGTGGCAGACGCCGCACGCCTGGATCTGCACGACGGCCTCGCCCGGCCCGGGATCGGGGATCACGATCGTTTCGATGCTCACCGGCTGGCCCTTGCCCCGGGCCACGACTCCACGAACCTGCTGCGACACGACTGCTCCTTTGACGAGGCGTCCGTCCGGTGGACGCCGGTCGCGAACCGTAGCGCGCCGACAACGGCCATGACAGATGGCCTCCGCCTCGCCGAACGTGCGGATTCGTGGCAGCGCGTCCCGGCGGGCCGAGCACTCAGACGGGGATCAGACCGCGGTCGCGCAGAAGGTGTCGCCCTGGGGCAACGACGCCTCGAGCGACGGGCGGGCATCGCCACCGTAGAGCGCCTCGAGCATCCCCTTCACCATGCCGCGGTCGACCGCGCAGATGACCGGGTGCTCGATCGCGACGTCGCCGAACGGGCAGTGGTTGTTGACGATGCGCAATTGGTTGTTGCGCTGGTCGGTGTGCGCGGCGAATCCGTGGGCGGTGAGCGCGTCGGCGACCGCGGCGAGAGCCGACCGCAGCGACCGCTGCCCGGCCGCGAGATCGTTGCCGGTGAGACCGGCGGCCATGGTGGCGCCGTAGTCGCGACCGACCTGTTCGGCCATCGCCTCGGCCTCTGCCCTGGGCAACAGGGCGAGCGCCTTGCCGAGCAGGGTGAGCACGAGGTCGTCGCTACGCACCGGCACGTCGGGCAGCGACTCGGTGGCGGCCCGGTAGTGCTTCGACGGGCGACCGGCGCCCGACCCTTCGGCACGCTCGACTGCGACCTCCAGGTACCCGCCGGCGGCGAGGCGGTCGAGATGGTGCCGGGCGACGTTGGGGTGCAACCCGAACTGGGCCGCGACCTGGGCTGCAGTGACACCGCGGGCGGCGGAACGGGCGAAGAGATAGATGCCTCGACGGGTGGGATCGCCGAACGCGTTCGTGATGGCCGACACCGTGGCCGTGAACGCACCCGCATCCCGTTCGGCCGACACCGCTGCCGCAGCGCTCGCAGCGCTCGCCGCACTCGTCGCCGCGGATCCGGCGGTCATGACCGGGATCTGGCTCGGGCTGGGCTGGTTCCGGGGCACGCCGGTATTCTACCTATGCGCGTAGTGGTAATTCGACGCACGGCCCCGCCTCCCACGCCGACCCACGCCGAACGCGCACCCCCACACCAGCCCCTCGATCGCCCCGGAGCCGTCATGCCCACCCACGATCAAGTCATCGATGCCCTCCGCCCGGTCGAGGATCCCGAGCTCCGCCGTTCGATCGTCGACCTCGGCATGGTGCGCGACGTCCGCATCGACGGCGGGCAGGTCGCCATCCAGTTCGCGCTCACCGTCGCCGGGTGCCCGCTGCGCAACGAGATCCAGACCCGTGTCACCACGGCGCTCACGGCGCTCGCCGACGTCGTCACGGTCTCGCTCGACTTCACCGTGATGACCGACCAGGAGCGCGAGGCCGTTCGCCTCATGCTCCACGGCAACCCCGGTGCGTCGGCAGGTCAGGGCCAGGCCCACGGCCACGCCGAGGGCCGCAAGGTCCCCTTCAGCGAGCCCGGTTCGAAGACCCGTCCGCTGCTCATCTCCTCCGGCAAGGGCGGCGTGGGCAAGAGCAGCGTCACGGTCAACCTGGCCGTCGCACTGGCGTCGCAGGGCTACTCCGTCGGTGTCGTCGACGCCGACATCTACGGCTACTCCGTGCCGCGCATGCTCGGCACCGACCGCGATCCGGTGGTCATCGACCAGATGCTCGTCCCGCCGGAGGCCTACGGGGTGCGCTGCATCTCCATCGGCTACTTCGTGCCCGAGGGCCAAGCCGTCATCTGGCGTGGCCCGATGCTGCACAAGGCGCTCGAGCAGTTCCTCACCGACGTGTACTGGGACGAGCCCGACTTCCTGCTCATCGACATGCCGCCCGGCACCGGTGACATCGCACTGTCGCTCAGCCAGTACCTCCCCCGCGGCGAGGTGTACGTCGTCACCACGCCCCAGCCGGCCGCCCAGAAGGTGGCAGCGTTGTCGGCGGCGATGGCCGCGAAGGTGAACCTGCCCGTGAAGGGCATCATCGAGAACATGTCGTGGTTCACCGGCGACGACGGGAAGCGCTACGAGATCTTCGGCTCGGGCGGCGGCGAGGAACTCGCCGGCGACCTCGGCATCCCGCTGCTCGGCAAGCTCCCGTTGGTGCCCGCGCTGCGTGAAGGCGGCGACGAGGGTCGCCCGATCACCGCCGTCGACCCCGAGAGCGAAGCCGCACAGTGCTTCCAGGAGATCGCCCGCAAGATCGCGGTCGACCTGAAGCCGAAGAAGATCTTCAGCCCCAGCCTGCGCATCAACTGATCGGCCGCTCGCCGGATCTGCCGGATCTCGCGGATCTGGCGATGGGAAGATGCGATCGGATGTCGAGAAACGTGTTCCGGTTCCGTCCCTGTGGTGAACCGACCGACCCGGTCGCCGTCACACCGAGGAGATCACCATGGCCAAGTACCTGTTGCTGAAGCACTACCGGGGCGCCAAGCCGGCGATGCACGACGTCCCGATGGACCAGTGGACCTCCGCCGAGGTGGATGCCCACATCCGCTACATGAGCGAGTTCGCCGAACGGCTCGAGGCCACCGGCGAGTACGTCGACGGCCAGGCGTTGTCGCCTGACGGCGTGTGGGTGCGCTCCGACGGTGCGGGACGACCGCCGGTCGTGGACGGTCCCTTCGCCGAGACCAAGGACCTGATCGCCGGCTGGATGGTGATCGACGTCGACAGCTACGAGCGTGCGCTCGAACTCGCCGGCGAGCTCTCGGCGGCGCCCGGGGCGGGCGGCGAGCCGATCCACGAATGGCTCGAGCTGCGGCCGTTCCTGGCCGCGCCGCCCAACGTCACCGAGTGACCGTGGACGACCTGGAGCTGCGAGCACTCGTCCCACGGGTGCTCGCGGTCCTCGTCCGTCGCGGCGCCGATTTCGCGACGGCCGAGGACGCGGTCCAGGAGGCGCTCATCCGAGCATCCGTCGCGTGGAAGGTCGACACCCCCGTCGATCCGACCGCGTGGCTGATCACCGTCGCGTGGCGCGCGTTCCTGGACGTGGCCCGATCGGACGCCGCCCGCCGCGACCGCGAGGGACGGGTCGACCCGGCGCTCGGGTCGGGCGAGGTGCCGTCGATCGACGACACGCTGCATCTCTACTTCCTCTGTGCGCACCCCGACCTCTCCCCGCAGTCGGCCGTCGGGTTGACGTTGCGTGCCGTCGGTGGCCTGTCGACACGACAGATCGCCCAGGCCTACCTGGTGCCGGAGGCCACGATGGCCCAACGGATCAGTCGCGCCAAGCGGACCATCGCCGGGTCGGCACTCGATCGGCCGGGCGATCTGGGCACGGTGATGCAGGTGCTGTACCTCGTGTTCAACGAAGGCCACTCGGGCGACATCGACCTGGCGGACGAGGCGATCCGCCTCACCCGCCAACTCGCCGCCGCGGTCGACGAACCGGAGGTCGACGGTCTGTTGGCGCTGATGCTGCTGCACCACGCCCGACGCGCGAGCCGGCGGCGCGAGGACGGTGCGATCGTGCCGCTCGCCGAGCAGGACCGGTCCCGGTGGGACACCGAGCTCGTCGCGGCCGGGATCGAGCTGTTGCAGACGGCGCTCGAACGCGATCGGCTCGGCCAGTACCAGGCGCAGGCCGCGATCGCAGCCCTGCACGCCGACGCCCCGACGGTGGAGGACACCGACTGGGTCCAGATCGTCGAGTGGTACGACGAGTTGCTCCGCTTCGCCGACACGCCGGTCGTGCGCCTCAATCGAGCGGTCGCCGTGGGCGAGGCGGATGGCGCACCGGCCGGGCTGGTGGCGTTGGCCGACGGCGACGAACGGGTGCCTCGGCACCAGGCGGTCGCTGCGTATCTCCACGAACGCAACCGCGAGCTCGAGCACGCCGCCCGCCTCTACGTCGACGCGGCCAGGAGCGCCCCGACGCTCGCGGAACGCGACCACCAGATGCGCCAGGCGGTTCGGCTCAACGACGTACTCCGCCGCCGCTGACCCCGGTCGCCGGGTCGTAAGGTCGGGTCGTGGATCTGGAGTTCAGCGGCGAGATCATCGAGTGGCGCGGGCCGGCGCCGT
>CAUJET010000026.1 GCA_963169665.1 Actinomycetota bacterium
GCCTGGTCCTCCCACTCCTCGAAGATGCACACCTTCGAGGGATCGTCCATCGCGAACGAGAACTGATAGGCGTGGCACCCGGGCTCCTGCAGGGTGGCAGCCATCATCTCGGTGGCGGCGGCGACGGCCGCGTCGCGCTGGGCGGGGTCGATGGTGAGGGATCCGGCGATGACGATCATGCGCGCACGGTACCACTGAAGTGACTCGGCGTCAGTTACCGGGGGCGCTGCTACGGTCGCCGCCGTGCAGCACGCTGACGAGCACCCCGACGAGCCGCACCCCGAAGGGCCGCACCCCGAAGGGCCGCACCCCGACGAGCAGCGGTGGATCGATGCCGGGCTCCTCGATCCGCAGAGCCCGGCCGCCGACGGGCGGCGTGCGCTGCTCGCGTGGTTCGACGACCGCGGCGTCACGATCGACGCCATGGTCGACGCTGCACGACAGGGACAGCTGAACTCGGTGGCCGGAGACCTCGCCATCCGGCCCGGACCCCGACTCAGCCCGCGAGAGCTGGCCGAGCGGCTGGACATCGATGTGCAGTTGGTGCGCGACGTCCGCCGTGCGTCGGGTCTGCCGACCGTCGACGACGACGAGCCCGACCTCACCGACGGCGACGTGACGTTGTTCGAGATCTTCACGGCAGCATCTGCGTTCTTCAGCCGCGACGAGGTGCTGCGGTTCTCCACGGTGCTCGGCTCGTCGATGCGCCGCATCGCCGACGCGGCGGGTGAGATGTTCCTGCGCGACGTCGAGGCGCCGCTGAAGGCCGACGGCACGTCGAACGAACTCGAGATGGCGAAGGCGAACCTCTTCGCGATCGACCTCGCCCAGGTGTCGACGGGGATCTTCGCCCCGATGTTCCTCAGCCACATCGAGGTCTCCACGCAACGCACACGCCAGGCGCGCCGCGACAGCGACGACTACGAGACCGTGCCCCTCGCGATCGGCTTCGTCGACCTGAGCGGATTCACGGAGCGATCGAGTTCGCTCACACCGCGCGAGCTCCGCGACCTCGTCGTGGACTTCGAGATGCGCGCCAACGGCATCGTGGGCGACCACGACGGCCGGGTGATCAAGCTGATCGGCGACGAGGTGATGTTCTCGGCGATCGACGCCGAGGCGGCCTGCGCGATCGCGCTGGCGCTCACCGAAGCGGCACCCGACGACATCCCCGCCCGCGGAGGCCTCACGTTCGGCGAGGTCGTCGCGAGCGGTGGTGACCTGTTCGGTCCGGTGGTGAACCTCGCGTCGCGCATCGCCGACATCGCGATCCCGGGCGAGGTGCTCGTCGACGACCGCGTCGCGAACGCTGCACCGTCGATGGGTTTCGAACCCGCCGGACGCCGGCTGCTGAAGGGCTTCTCCGTTCCGTTGTCGGTCTGGTCGCTCGTGCGCTGATGGCCCGAGCTGATGGCCCGAGCTGATCGCCCGACGCTGAACGCCCGACGCTGAACGGTGCAGGTGGGAAGTGGCAACATCGCCCCATGCCCGACTCCGTCCCGATCCCGCCGACCGGCCCCAGCGCTGCAGCCCGACGGGCGGCCATCGTCGCCCTGACCGCAGCCGGTCAGCCCTACGAACTGATGGAGATCGACGGGCCACGAGGGCTGCGTCGCGTCTACGCCAACGCGCCCACATCGCTGCGCGATCTCTATCGGTCGAGCATCAGCGACCGGACCTTCCTGGTGTTCGAGGACGAACGGCTCACGTTCTCCGAGGTCCACGAACGGGCGACGCGCCTCGCCCGAGGGCTGGTGGTCGACCTCGGTGTCCGCTCCGGCGACCGGGTGGCGATCTCGATGCGGAACTTCCCCGAGTGGATGCTGGCGTTCCAGGCGATCACCTCGATCGGTGCGATCGCCGTCGCGATGAACTCGATGTGGCAGACCGACGAGATGCTGTACGGCCTGAACGACTGCGGGGCCACGGTGTTGTTCGCCGATGGCGACCGGATGGATCGACTCGCGGCAGCGCCCATCGCCGACGCGCCCGCCGACCTGACGGTGATATCGACGCGCACCGATCGGACCGCCTGCGGGCCGCATCGGGTGCTCCCGATCTCGACATGGCTCGGCCCCGACGGCAGTGGCGTCACCCCGGGCGTCAGCGCCGCCGATGACGCGCTCGAGACGCCGATCGGGCCGGACGACCCGGCCACGATCCTCTACACGTCGGGCTCGACCGGTCGCCCGAAGGGAGTCGTGTCGACGCAGCGCAACATCGTGTCGGCCCTCATGTCGTGGGAGCTCGAAGGCGCCGTGCAGGCGACCCTCGTGGCGACCGGTGCGCCGGCGACGGCGCTCGACGACGAGGGCACTCGCCCCGTCGCACTCCTCGGGGTGCCGCTGTTCCACGTGCTGGGGCTGCACGCCGTGTTCCTCGCCTCGTACCGAGCGCAACGGACCATCGTCTGCATGTCACGCTGGGATCCCGCAGTGGCTGCGGCACTGGTCGAACGCGAACGGGTGACGGCGATCAGCGCGCCGCCGGCGATGACCGGTGACCTCGTGCGCGAGGCCCGCAAGACCGACCGCGACCTGAGTTCGTTGCGCAGCGTCGGCGGCGGTGGCGCCGCTCGGGCGCCCGAGCAGGTCCGCCAGATCGACGACGCCTTCACCTCGGCCGCGCCGGGCACCGGGTGGGGCATGACCGAGACCAACGCGATCGGCACCCTGATCGGCGGCGCCGACTACCTCGCACATCCCGACTCGGCCGGACGCTGCCTCGCCGTGCTCGACATCTGCGTCGTCGACGACGCGGGACGACCGCTGCCCGCCGGCGAGCGCGGTGAGCTGCTGGTGCGCGGGACGAGCCTGTTCGTCGGCTACTGGAACCGACCCGAGGTCGACGCCGAGGTGTTCGTCGACGGTTGGTTCCGCACCGGCGACGTCGCGGTGATCGACGCGGAGGAATACCTGTACATCGTCGACCGGATCAAGGACCTGATCATCCGAGGCGGCGAGAACATCGGCTGCGGTCACGTGGAAGCGGCGATCCTGGCGCACCCCGAGGTGCGCGAGGCATCGGTGTACGCCGTGCCCGACGAGCGACTCGGCGAAGAGGTCGGCGCCACCGTCTATGTCGATGGGTCGACGACGGCCGACGAGCTCCGCGCCTTCCTGGCGACGACGCTCGCGCCCTACGAGGTGCCTCGGCATCTGCGCCTGGTGCACGAGCCGCTGCCCCGCACCGACTCGGGCAAGATCTTCCGCCGCGCCATCCGAGAGGCCGCCCTGACCGCCCTCTGATCCGCCTCGACCGGACCTCGATGCGACTGGACCCGAGACGCGAAGGGGGCGGCACCGCTGGTGCCGCCCCCTTCGAGGACTCGAGGTCCCTTCAAATGGCCAGATGGTCAGATGTTCAGCTGACGCTGTCGACGATCTCGCGCAGCGTCTCGACCTGCTTCACTGCGTCGGGACCCACCGGGTTCACCGACAGCACCGTGACGCCGGCCTCTTTGAACGCGCCGACGCGCTCGCGGATGTAGCTCTTCGGGCCGACGAGGTTGGCGAGTTCGAGCCACTCGCCGGGCAGCGCCGCGGCGGCTTCGTCCTTCTTGCCGTCGAGGTACAGGTCCTGCACCTCGATGGCCTCCTTCTCGTAGCCGTAGGCGCGAGCGATGTCGTTGTAGAAGTTCTTGCCGCGGGCACCCATGCCACCGACGTACAGCGCCATGTTCGGGCGGCCGTAGTCGAGGATCTTGTTGCGGGCGTCGCCGACGAGGTCCTCGCCGATGGCGAGCATGCCGCCGGCGGAGATGTCGAGGCGCTTGCGGTTCGGGTCGCGCTTGGCGAGACCCGCCTTCAGCTGCGGGCCCCACACGTTGTGGTACTTCTCCGGGATGAACATGATCGGCAGCCAGCCGTCGGCCATCTCGGCGGTGGCCTCGACGCTCTTGTCCTTGAGGCTCGCCCACCAGATCGGGATGTCGCTGCGCAACGGGTGGTTGATGATCTTCAACGGCTTGCCGAGACCTGTGCCCTGACCGGCCGGCAGCGGGGCCTGGAACGTCTGGCCCTGGTAGTCGAACTTCTCCTCCCGCTTCCAGATCATGCGGCAGGCCTCGATGTACTCCTTGATGCGCTGCATGGGCTTCTCGTACGGCACGCCGTGGAAGCCCTCGATCACCTGGGGGCCCGACGCGCCGAGGCCGAGGATGAACCGACCGTCGCTCACGTAGTCGCAGCCGGCCGCGGTCATCGCCATCAACGCAGCCGTACGGCTGTAGACGTTGACGATGCCGGTGCCGATCTCGACCCGTTCGGTCTTCGCGGCGAGGTAGCCGACCTGGCTGATCGCGTCGAAGCTGTACGCCTCGGCGATCCAGACCTGGTCGAGGCCCGCCTTCTCCAGCTCGACCACGCGCTGCACGGCCTCCTTGAACCCGCCGGCGTAGTTGATCATCATCGAGAGCTTCATACGTCGTGCCCTTCCATCTCGTTCGTGCGTGCCGGGCACCTCGGTGGCACCCGTCGTCGGACCGGCGCTCGGATCAGCGCTGCCGCGCCGCCGACGATACGTGACCGTCGTTGAGGTTTCCGGATCGAAGGCCTTCGAGGTCGAGGGTGACGTACCGGTAGCCGCACCGCTTGACGGCAGCGACGACCTCCTCACGACGGGCGACGACGTCGGCGAGTTCGGCGAGCGGCACCTCGAGGCGCGCCGTGTCGCCGTAGTGGCGCACGCGGAGTTCGGCGAAGCCGAGCTGGCGGAGACCGGCTTCGGCACGGTCGATCTGCCCCAGGAGGTTGACCGAGACCTCGGTGCCGTAGGGGACGCGGCTGGCGAGGCAGGCAGCGGCGGGCTTGTCCCACGTGCGCAGGCCGAGCTCGCGTGACGCCTCGCGCAGCAGCTGCTTGGTGAAGCCGGCCTCGACGAGCGGGAACCGGGCACCCTGCTCGGTCGCTGCTCGCTGGCCGGGGCGATGATCACCGAGATCGTCGAGGTTGACGCCGAGGACCACCACGGCCTGCTCGGCGACGGCGATGGGGGCCACGACGTCCATCAGCTCGGCCTTGCAGTGGTAGCAGCGATCGATGTCGTTGATGCGATAGGCGGCCCGCTCCATCTCGTGGGTCGTCACGGGCGTCCATCGCAGTCCCCAGTCGGCGGCGAGCCGGCGGCATTCGGCCTCTTCGTCGCCGGCGAGCGACGGCGACACGGCGGTGACCGCGTGCGCCCGGTCACCGAGCACCCGGTGGGCGACCGCTGCCAGGAACGCGGAGTCGGCCCCGCCGCTGAAGGCCACGACCACCCTGCCGAGCTCGGCCAGGATCGCTTCGAGCGTGGCGAGCGCTCCCTCCAGCGTCGGTTCGGAGGTCAGGTCCTGGGTCGATTCGAGCGTCGTTTCGAGGGTCGGTTCGAGCATCGGGTCGGAGCCCTGGTCGACAGCGGGATCGAGGTCGGGCACGATCCGGGTCACGGGGCGACGTTACCGGCCGTCGACGACGCCGAGCCGACCGAAATACTTTCTGAAGCTTTCTTCTGAAATGACAGGACAGAGGTCACCCGCACCGGACACTTCAGAGTGCGGCAACCGCTGCACCACACCGTGTCGGAGCACATGGGTGCGTTCGGGAGGAGATGCGATGAGGACACTCGTACGAGATCGTGCGTCGAACGGTTCGGCGCCCTCGCGCTCGACCGGGACCGCACCCGGCAACATGCTCGACGGCGATGCCGTCGCGCTCATGACCGTCATCAACGCGATGCAGACCCGCGTCATGGTCGCCGACCTGCAGCTGAACCTGGTGTTCGTGAACGAACTCGCGATGCGCACGCTTCGCGGACTCGAGCGGCAGCTCATCGACTCCTTCGGCGTCAGCGTCGACCAGTTGCTCGGCGGCTCGATCCACCGGTTCCACCGCGACCCCGCCCGCATCGAATCGATCCTGCGCAACGTGGGTGCACTCCCCCGGCCGGTGTCGTTCGCCTTCGGCGGCCACACCCTCCAGGGCTTCGCCAACGCACTCCACGTCAACGGCCAGCACGTCGGTTTCGTCGTGAACTGGGAGGACATGACCGAGGAGCTCGGACGCGTGCGCGCCGCCGAGGCCGACGCCCAGGATGCGAAGGCCATCCAGCAGACGATGGCCTCGCTGGCCAACGCACACAGCGCGGAGGACGCTGCCCGCCTCGCCATCGACGCCGTGCGCACCGGATTCGGCTGGACGTACGGCTCGTACTGGAAGATCGATCCGGCATCGAACGCACTCCGCTTCGACGTCGAGGTCGGCGAGGTCGGCGAGGAGTTCCGCCGCGTCACGAGGACGGCGTCGTTCGTCGAGGGCGTCGGCCTCTCCGGTCGGGCATGGCGAGCTCGGGATCTGATCTTCGTGGCAGACATCGGCGAGGTCACCGACTGCGTCCGCGCACCGGCCGCCCAGCGGGTCGGCGTCAAGAGCGGCTTCTGCTTCCCGATCCAGGTGAACGGTCGTGTGGTGGGCACGATGGACTTCTTCACCACCGAGACGCTCGACCCGTCGAAGAACCGCCTCGACAGCTTGCGCATCATCGGTCAGCTCGTCTCGCAGTCGTTCGAGCGACTCGTGGTGCAGGAACGCGAACGCGAACGCACCCACGCGATCGTCTCCAACGCACAGGCCCTCGCTGCGGCGTCGGAGGAGCTGCAGGTGGTGTCCGTGCAGATGGGCGACAACTCGACGACGACGTCGCGTGAGGTACAGCAGATCGCGGCGGCGTCGATGCAGGTGAGCCAGAGCATCGAGTCGGTCTCCGCCGGCGCCGAGGAGATGTCCGCGTCGATCAAGGAGATCGCCCGCAACGCGAGCGATGCGACGATGGTCGCGAACCAGGCGGTGGAGGCCGCGCGGGTCACGACCGACGTCGTCGGCAAGTTGGGAGAGAGCTCGGCCGAGATCGGTCAGATCGTCAAGGTCATCACCGGCATCGCCCAGCAGACCAACCTGCTCGCGCTGAACGCGACCATCGAGGCAGCACGAGCCGGCGAGGCCGGCAAGGGCTTCGCCGTCGTCGCCAACGAGGTCAAGGAACTCGCCAAGGAGACCGCCAAGGCCACCGAGGACATCAGCGCCAAGATCGAGGCGATCCAGACCGACACCGCCCGCTCGGTGTCGGCGATCGAGACGATCACGTCGGTCATCGGCCAGATCGCCGACTTCCAGACCACGATCGCGTCTGCGGTCGAGGAGCAGGCGGCCACCACCAACGACATGGCGCGCAGCGTCACGGAGGCGAGCCACGGGGCAGGGAAGATCACGTCCATGCTGTCGTCGGTGAGCCAGGCGGCCGACAGCACGGCCTCGGGCGCGACCGACAGCCAGCATGCCGCCGCGGAACTCGCCCAGCTCGCCGCGCAGCTCCACTCCCTCGTGGAAGACGCCCGCTGACGAGGACGCTCACGACCCCGGTGTGACGGACGAACCACGACACGACAGAATGGAGAGTGATACTCTCCATTCTGTCCGAAGACGTCCCGATCGAAGGAGCGCCCGTGAGCGGCACCGACCAGCGAGAGCACTCCGGGGCACCCGTACCTGGGACCGCCCCGTCGCTGCCACTGCTGCGCTGCGACGGACTCGTCCGCCGCTTCGGCGAACGAACCGCCGTCGACGGGGTGAGCTTTCACATCTCCGCCGGTGAGACCTACGGGCTCCTCGGCCCGAACGGCGCCGGCAAGACCACGACCATCTCGATGATCGCCGGCATCCTGCGACCCGACGGCGGCCGGGTGGAGCTCGACGGACGGCGGGTCGACGCGCACGACCCCGAGGCGAAGCGATCGCTCGGCCTCGTGCCCCAGGAGATCGCCCTGTTCGACGATCTCAGCGCCGAGGAGAACCTGCGCTTCTTCGGCAGCCTCCAGGGCCTGCGCGGCGCCGACCTCCGCGCACGCGTCGCCGCCACCCTCGAGCTCGTCGGCCTCTCCGACCGGGCGAAGGACCGCATCAGCGAGTTCTCGGGGGGCATGCAGCGTCGGGCCAACATCGCGGTGGGACTCCTGCACCGGCCTCGCCTGTTGGTCCTCGACGAGCCGACCGCAGGCGTCGACCCGCAGAGCCGCAACCAGATCCTCGAGAGCATCGAGCAGCTCCGCGCCGAGGGCATGGCGGTGCTCTACACGACCCATTACATGGAGGAGGCCGAGCGGTTGTGCGACCGCGTCGGCATCATCGACCGCGGCAGGATCGTCGCCGAGGGCACCCGGCGCGAGCTGGTCGCCCAGATCGGTGAACACGACCGGCTCGTCGTACGTGCCGACGGTCCGCTCGACGCCTTCGCCGCCACCGTCGGCACGCTCGCGGGCGTGCGCGAGGTACACGTCGGAACGGGATCGATCGACGTGGTGGTCGACGACGCGGCGAGCACGCTCGCTGCGGTGGTCGACGCGGCCACCAGCGACCACGTGGTCGTCACCGGCATCGAGGTGCGCGAACCGAACCTCGAGGCGGTGTTCCTGCACCTCACCGGCACCGCACTGCGCGACCGGGGCGACTGACATGACCCGCACCCCGAGCCGGGCAGACAGGGCGTGGCCGCCGTCGTGGCTGCTCGTCGCCCGGACCGAGCTGCGACGACGTCTCCGCAACCGTTCGGCGATCGTGACTGCGTTCGTCGGCCCGGTCGCACTGGCGGCCGTGTTCGGCGTGCTGCTGTCGGGCACCTCCTCGATCGACGTCACCATCGCGGTCGCGGACGACGACGCCAGTGCGCTCACCTCGGACTTCACCGGTTCACTCGTGGACGCCGACACCGGCGGCGATCCCGACGACCACCGCGACGACCCGGTCACGTTCGTCGCCATCGATGCCGCCGACGCCGTGCAGGCCGTCGACGACGGCGAGGTCGACGCGGCCATCGTGATCCCAGCCGGCTTCGGCGCGTCGATCACGTCGGGCGGTGGCGGGGAACTGTCGGTGATCCGCGATCCGGCGGGCCGCATCTCGGGAGCGATCGCCGAGGCCGTGGCACGCGAGTTCACCATCGCGTTGTCGTCGCGGCGACTTGCCGCCGCCACCGCCGTCTCGCTCGGCACCGCGGTCGACCCCGCATCGCTCGACACGTTCGTCGACTCGACCACGACGGCGATCGTCGAGGAGGAACCGGGTGGCGGCACGATCGACGCCGCAGGGTTCTACGGCGTCGGCATGTCGATCATGTTCCTGTTCTTCACGGTCTCGTTCGCCGCCCGCAGCATCGTCGCCGAACGCCACAACGGTGTGGTGCCGCGCATGTTGGCATCGTCGGCGGCGCCGTGGGAGGTTGCGACCGGGAAGGTCGTGGCCGTGTCGGCGCTCGGACTCGCCGGCTTCACGACGGTATGGGGCGTGACGTCGCTGCTGTTCGGCTCGTCGTGGGGCTCACCGGTCGCCGTCGTCGCGCTCATGGTGTGCACGGTCCTCGCGGTCGCGGGCGTCGCGACCTTCGTGTGCGGCCTGGCCCGCACCGAGCCGCAGGCCGACGGCTACACATCGATGGTGGCGTTCGCACTGGCGCTGCTGGGCGGCAACTTCGTCGGGCCCGGCCAGGCGCCTGCAGCGCTGCGCCGTGTCGCGTCGTTCACCCCGAACGGCCAGGCGATCGACGCGTTCTCACGCGTGGCCGTCGACGGCGCCGGCATCGTCGACGTGCTCCCCCAGATGGCCGCGCTGCTCGCGTTCGCCGTGCTGCTCGGCTCGATGGGCCTGGCCCGCGTGACACGGGTGATGACGTCATGACCGGCGTCCGATTCCGCACCGCGCTCGCCGCCATCCGGTCCTTCGTCCGTGTCTTCGCTCGCCAGATCGTCGGCGATCGGGTGACGTTGTTCTTCCTCGTCGTGCTCCCCGTCGTCGTCATCACGGTGATCGGCCTCACCTTCGGCAGCGCCGGGTCGTCGTTCGACATCGGCTACGTGCGCACGGACGATGACGGGCTCCCCGGGCGGCTGATCGAACGACTCGACGACGCCGACGGCGTGGGCGTGGTGGCCTTCGAGGATGCCGCCGACCTCCGCGCCGCGGTGCGTCGTCAGACCGTGGCACTCGGCCTCGAGTTCGCCGACGACGTCGACGCCCGTCTCGCCGCCGGCGAACCGGCGATCACCGTGGTCGCCGAGGCATCGGCGCAGAGCGCCCAGGGAGCTCTCGACGTCGTGCGAGCCGCCGTGGCGGCCGAGCTCGGTCCCGACGACGCCGCGAGGTTCGCCGCCTCGCTCACCGGCACCTCGTTCGAGACGGCCGAGCAGGTGGCGAGCACCGTCGCAGGTGCGCTGCCGCCCCTCGACGTCGCCGTGACCGACGTGGGCGAGCAGCGCGACGAGTCGCTCAGCGAGTTCGCACTGACGGCGCCGCAGAACCTCGTGCTGTTCGTCTTCATCAACGCCATGGCCGGCGGTGCGGCGCTCGTGAGGATGCGGCGTCGTGGTGTGCTCCGCCGGGTGATGGCGGGGCCCGTGAGCGCCACCGACATCGTGCTCGGGGTCACCGCGGCGTGGTTCCTGGTGTCGCTGATGCAGTCGGCCCTCATCATGGCGGTCGGGGCGATCGCGTTCGACGTGTCGTGGGGTGACCCCGTCGGTGCGTTCCTGCTCGCGGTGGTGTTCGCCGCCGTCGGCGCCGGGGCCGGCCTGCTGGTGGGCGCTGTCGGCGGCGACGAGGACCGGGTGTCGTCGATCAGCCCACCGGTCGGGATCGTGCTCGGTGCGCTCGGCGGGTGCATGGTCCCGCTCGAGATCTTCCCCGACGCGATGCGCACCGTCTCCCGATTCGTGCCCCAGTCGTGGGCGATGACCGGGTGGGAACGTCTGGTGTTCGACGGCGAGGGCGTGTCCGCGATCGTCGGCCCGTTGGCCGTGCTCGCCGGATTCGCGGCGGTGTTCGTCGGCCTCGCCGTCGTCGCGCTCCACCGGGACCTCCGCAGCGGATGACACCGCTGACGACACCACGCCTCCCGACGCTGGGCACCGCCGGACCGGGTGTGCCTACGCTGTCCTGGTGACCATCGAAGAGGCGCCCTACGCGCAGAACATCCCGGCGGACGAGTCGCTGAAGCGAGTGCGCATCCGCCACTTCCGCCGGGCCAAGCAGCAGGGCATCAAGATCACCGGGCTCACGAGCTACGACTTCCTGTCCGCGTCGATCTTCGACCGCGCCGGCATCGACTTCCTGCTCGTCGGCGACAGCGCCGGCAACGCGGTGTTCGGCTACGACACCACGCTGCCGGTCACCAACGACGAGCTGATCCCGCTCTGTCGGGCCGTGGTGCGCGCCGTGAAGCGGGCCCTCGTGGTCGCCGACATGCCGTTCGGTTCGTACGAGGTCGGCCCCGACGAGGCGCTGCACACCGCCATCCGGTTCATGAAGGAGACGGGCGCGCACGCGGTGAAACTCGAGGGCGGCGTGCGCAGCGCGAAGCAGATCGAGGCGATCGTCCGCGCCGGCATCCCGGTGATGGCCCACATCGGCTTCACCCCGCAGAGCGAGCACGGCCTCGGCGGCCACCTCATCCAGGGTCGCGGCGAGGGCGCGGCCGCGCTGCTCGAGGACGCGAAGGCTGTCGAGGAGGCCGGCGCGTTCGCGGTCGTGCTCGAGATGGTGCCCTCCGCCGTCGCCGCCCAGGTGACCCAGGCGCTGTCGATCCCCACCATCAGCGTCGGCGCCGGCCCCGACTGCGATGGGCAGCTGATGGTCTGGACCGACTGGGCCGGCTTCACCACCGGCCGCATCCCGCGGTTCGTGAAGCAGTACGCACAGATCGCGGACGTCTTGTACGACGCCGCGGTCGCGTACCGCGAAGATGTCGAGGCGTCGGTGTACCCGGCCCCGGAGCACGAGTACGAGTGATCGCCGCCGGCGATCACTCGTCCCCACCGCCACCATCCGACCCCAGTTCTGGAGCTCCCTCATGACCACCACTCGCGCCTTCGTCGTCGGCAGCACCGATCAGGGCTGGTCGCGCCGCATCGAGTCCGTCGATCTCGGCCCCCTCGGTGACCGCGAGGTCCTCGTCCGCGTCGCCCGTTCGGGCATCAATTTCAAGGACGGGCTCGCCAGCACCGAGACCGGTCGGGTCGCCCGCATCGATCCGCTGATCGCCGGCATCGACCTCGCCGGCGAGGTGGTCGCGTCGAACAGCCCCGATGTCGCCGTCGGGTCGCAGGTGATCGCCCACGGGTACGACCTCGGGGTCGCCCGCCACGGCGGGTATACCGAGTTCGCCAAGGTGCCAGCCGAGTGGGTCGTCGCGATGCCCGAGCGCCTCGATGCCGACTCGGCGATGACGGTGGGTACCGCCGGGTTCACCGCGGCGATGTCGGTGGTCGCACTCGAGCACGCCGGCCTGGTCGCCGGCACCGGCCCGGTGCTCGTCACCGGCGCGACCGGTGGCGTCGGGTCGATGGCGGTCGGGATGCTCGCGGCGCGCGGGTACGAGGTGGTGGCGAGCACCGGCAAGCTCGACGAGGCCGACTGGCTGCGGTCGCTCGGGGCGAGCGACGTCGTCGACCGCGCCGAGCTCGCTCCGGCGACCGGTCGACCGCTCGACAAGGAACGCTGGGCCGGGTGCGTCGACTGCGTCGGCGGCCCCACCCTCGCGCACACCATCCGCACCCTCCGCTACGGCGCTGCCGTCGCTGCGAGCGGTCTGACGGGCGGCACCGAGGTCGCGACCACCGTGCTGCCGTTCATCCTGCGCGGCGTGTCGCTGCTCGGCATCGACAGCGTGCAGACGCCGATCGCCGTCCGCCGCGCCATCTGGGCTCGCATCGCGAGCGATCTCCGCCCCACCTGGCTCGGCGTCACGGACGGGCCGTGGCAGCAGGAGCTCGTCGGCCTCGACGCCCTGCCGGCACAGCTCGATCGGATCCTCGCCGGCGGCATGCGCGGTCGAGTGCTCGTCGATCCCACCGCCTGAGCGATCGCCCGGCCCGCACCGCCATGGTGAGCCTGCGCACCTCCCGCCGTCCGTCGCTCGGCTCCATCACCGAGCCGGCCCGCACGATCGACGTCGTCCACCGGACCGACGTGCTGGTCGTGGGATCTGGCCCGGCCGGTCTCGCCGCGGCGCTCGCCGCGGCCCGTCACGGCGTGGAGGTCACCCTCGTCGAACGGTTCGGCTGCTTCGGCGGCAACATCACCACCGTCGGGGTCGAGGGGTTCGCTTGGTACCGCCACGAACGGACGGTCGAGGCCGACGGCATCGGTCGCGAGTTCGAGCGGCGCGCCTACGAGATGGGCGCCGCCGTCCCGGAGAGCCAGTCGCAGTCGTACGAGATCGACGCCGAGGGGTTCAAGGTCGTGGCCGACGTCCTCGTGCAGGAGGCCGGCGTCCACCCGATGCTGCACCGGAGCTTCGTGGCGCCGGTGATGGACGGCGACGTCGTGATCGGCATCGTCACGGAGTCGAAAGCCGGCCGCGAAGCGATACTGGCGCGGCGGGTGATCGACGCGACCGGTGACGCCGACATCGCGCATCGAGCGGGCGCACCCACGCACCTCACGCCGCCCGAGCAGATGATGGCGGTGTCGGTGATGTTCCACCTCGCGGGCGTCGACAAACGTCGCTTCGCAGCGGGCGTGGCCGCCGATCCACAGACCTACGCGGACTGGGCCGGCAACGGCGAGTGGAACATCGAGACCTCGGGCAAGGAGGACGAGATGTTCTCACCCTTCCTGCACACGCCGTTCCGCCGTGCGGTCGAGGAGGGCCTGATCCCGGCCGACCTCACCACCATCGCCGGTACGTGGGGAGCGGTGCACGACTCGGGCGAACTCACGTACATGAATCTCATCCATCTCGCGGGCATCGACGGCACGGATCCCGACGACCTCACGCGTGGCGAGATCGAGGGCCGGCGGCAGGCGATGCACGCGATCGAGGCGCTGCGCGCGTTCACGCCCGGGTGCGAGCAGGCTCGTTTGCGGAACTTCGGCATGACGCTCGGCGTGCGTGACACGCGCAAGGTGCGCTCGGTGTACGACATGACCGAGCACGACGTGCGCGAGCAGGCCCGCTTCGACGACTCGATCGGGATCTACCCCGAGTTCATCGACGGCTACGGCGTGCTGATCCTGCCCACCACGGGCCGCTATCTCCACCTGCCGTACCGCAACGTCGTGCCGCAGGGCGTACGCGGGCTGCTGGTGGCAGGGCGCGCATCGGGCGGCGACCGCATCAGCCATGCGGCCACCCGCAACATGGCGTGCTGCGCGGTGCTCGGTCAGGGCGCCGGCGTCGCGGCGGCCCAGAGCATCCACGACGACTGCGAACTCGCCGACGTCTCGATCGAGCGCGTGCAGGCCGAACTCACCCGCCAGGGCGTCCGCATCCACTGACACCCGCGACGTGGCAGCGGTCGATCGCTGCACTGCCCAGCTCGACGCAGCGATGCCCGTCGATCACCGGTCGAACAGTTGCTGACCGACGAACGAGCCCGGTTCGATGCCGGGTGGGACGGCGAACAGCGCCGACCCCGTGTGCTGGATGTACTCGTTCAGCGCGTCGTGCCGGGCGAGGTTGGTCTGCAGCGGGATGAAGTGGCGGTCGGGATCGCGGGTGAACGCGATGAAGAAGAGACCGGCGTCCAAGCGACCGAGGCCGGTGGTGCCGTCGGCGAAGTTGTAGCCGCGGCGGAGGATGTGCGTCCCCCCGTTCTGGGCGGGATGGGCGACGCGGACGTGCGCCGACGGCGGGATGATCGCAGTCCCACCAGCACCGGTCATGTCGAAATCGGGCGAGGCGAACTCGTCGCCACCCGAGAGCGGCGCGCCGGCTCGCTTGTCCCGACCGATGACCGCCTCCTGTTCCTGCAGCGACGTGCGGTCCCAGGTCTCGATGTGCATGTTGATCCGACGTGCCACGAGGTAGGAGCCTCCGGCGAGCCATGCCGCTGCGGGGTCGTCCGTCGGCGCCACCCAGACGAACTCGTCGAGCAGTTCGTCGTGCTCGGCCTTCACGTTCGCCGTGCCGTCCTTGAACCCGAACAGGTTGCGCGGCGTCACCTGGGCATCCGAGGTCGACGACGTCCGCCCGAACCCCAGCTGCGACCATCGCACCGACGCCGTCCCGAAGCCGATGCGCGCCAAGTTGCGGATGGCGTGCACCGCGACCTGCGGGTCATCGGCACACGCCTGCACGCACAGATCGCCGCCGGAACGGTTCGGGTCGAGGGCGTCGGCCGGGAAGTGGGGCAGGTCGCGCAGCGCTGCCGGTCGTCGGTCGGCGAGGCCGAAGCGGTCGTTGCCCTCGGCGTCACGGAACAGTCCCGGGCCGAACCCGAAGGTGATGGTCAGGCGAGACGGCCGGAGGCCGTAGGCCTCACCCGTGTCTTCGGGCGGTGCGAGGTAGGGACCGTCCATCGAGCCGAACTCGCCCACGTCGCGGCCTTCCGACATCGCAGCGGCGGCATCCGTCCATGCCCGCAGCAGACCGATCAGCTCGTCGCGATCATCGGTGGTGACGTCGAACGCAGCCATGTGCAAGCGGTCCTGGGCGGGCGTGGCGATGCCCGCCTGATGTGCCCCGTGGAACGCGACGACGTCGACGGCGTCGGCGGCGTCGACGGCGTCGCCGGCCGATGCATCGTCGCATCCGACGAGGGCGACGCCCCCGGCGACGCCGGCTCCCGCGCCGGCGAGCGCGAGGAATCCTCGGCGCGACATCGTCACAACACGACCGCCGCAGTGAGGTTCGCGAGCGGTTCGCTCAGCGCGTCGACGGCATCGGCGAGCGTGGCGACCTCGTCGGCGGTGAGGGCGGAGTAGAGCACGAATCCATCACCGTCACGATGCTCGTCGAGCACCACCTGCAATGCGGCGAAACGATCGGCGAGGGTGTCGGCCAACTCGGCGTCCTTGGTCTCGAGGGCCGGCCGCAGCGCCTCGAACGCGATCCGCGCGCCGTCGACGTTCGCCTGGAAGTCCCACAGATCGGTGTGCGACCAGATCTCCTCCTCACCGGTCACCTTGCCGGTCGCCACCTCGTCGAGCAATTCCTTCGCACCGTTGCCGAGCTGGGTCGCGTCGAAGGTGATGTCCTGGATCCGAGCCGACAGGTCGTCGGTGTCGGCCACGAGTCGGTCGGCGAGCTCGGTGCGCTCGGCGTCGTCGAGCGAGAGGTACCCCTCGGCGGGTGGCCACAGGTCCTTCTCGATCGCATGCCAGCCCGTCCAGGCCTGTCCGGCCTCGAGATCGGCCTCGCGCAGGTCCAACCGCGGGTCGAGGTCACCGAAGGACTCGGCGACCGGTTCGATGCGCTCCCAATGGGTGCGAGCGTCGGCGTACAGGGCACGAGCGCCGTCGTCGTCGCCGGATCGGTAGAGGTCGGCGAAGGCCTCCGTCTTCGTCGCCAGTTGCGCCACCTGGTCACGGACGTAGAGCCGGTACTGCTCGGTCGCCGTGGCGAGCAGCTGGGCGACATCGCTGGAGGCGATCGCCGTGCCGGAGTCGGTGACGGTGAACGGCGAACGGATGCCGTCGCCGACCATGCCCGGCTTGCACGCAGTGACGTACGAGCCAGGTGCTGCCTGCACCACGAGGTTGCGGGTGATGCCCGGGCCGATGTTCTCCACCTCGCCGATGATGCGCAGGCCGTCGTCGGCCAGCAGGTAGAACTCGGTCACCTCGGTGCCGTCGTTGGTCACCTCGAACACGACGTTGCCGCTCGGCGCCTCGGAGGCACTCACCTCGCAGGTGTCGGCGGTGCTGCTCACCCTGAGCGCGCCCGCTTCGGTGCTCGAGTCGTTCGACGTGCACGCCGCCACGAGCAGGACCGTTGCGGCAGCCAGACCGCAGGTGGCGAGCCGGCGAGGCCTCGATGCCAGGAGCACGGGACCGAGTCGCTCGTGGTGTGACGCACTGGCGCGTGGGCCGGGGAGTCCGGCGGAGAGGACGGGGACAGACATGACGGCCTTTCAGGACATGGCGTGGGTCGGGGTGGACGACGACGAGGTGGTGGTGGCTCCCTGGCCGTGATCGCCCCGGCTGCCGCCGGGACGACGGACGCGCAGGACGAACAGGGTGAGCACCGGGACCAGGTAGGTCAGCCAGGCGATCAGCTCGAGCCACGTGGTGCGCGGCGAGAAGTTGACGGTTCCTTTCAGCAACGTGCCGTACCACGAGCCCGGCGGCACGCTGGAGGACACGTCGAAGGCCACGGCGTCGAGCCCGGGGAGGATGCCGGCCTCCTGGAGGTCGTGAACGCCGTACGACAAGACGCCGGCCGCGACCACGACCAACAGTGCGCCGGTCCAGGTGAAGAACCGGCGGAGGTCGAGGTGCACCGCCCCGCGGTACACGAAGGCCCCGAGCACCACCGCCACGACGATGCCGAGCACTCCGCCGGTGAGCGGTTGCGTGGACGAGCCGGTTGCCTCGGCGGCGGCCCACAGGAACAGTGCCGTCTCGAGGCCCTCGCGCCCCACGGCCAGGGCGGCCAGGACGACCAGGCTCCAACCACCTCGTTCCACCGCGCCGACCATGCGCCCTTCGAGTTCGCCCTGCAGGTGCCGGGCGGTTCGGGCCATCCAGAAGATCATCCAGGTCACGAACCCGACCGCGACGATCGACAGCGAGCCGCCGATCGCCTCTTGCGCTTCGAAGCTCAGGCCGCGCGGTCCGAAGGTGAGGGCAGCGCCCGCAGCGAGCGACACGAGCACCGCCGCCGCCACGCCCACCCACACTCGGAGCAGGAGATCGCGTCGGCCGGTGCGGACGAGGTGAGCGACGAGAATGCCGACCACGAGCGCCGCCTCGAGACCCTCCCGGAGTCCGATCAGGAAGTTGGCGACCACGACGACCCTCGCGAACGTTGCCTATGATCTTGCATTAGGCAAGCCTAACAGATGGGTGGTTCGCCGTTCACATCCTCCGAGGAATCCAGCCGGCCGACCGACCGGCGACCGATCAGGTGAAGGCGAGGCCGGCGAAGTCGCCGCTGGTGCGCCAGCGGTCGAGGTACTGCCAGTACGCGATCGGGCCGTCGGGGTAGCCGCTGCCGTTCAGGCGTTCCTTGCGACCGATCGGGCCGCCTTCGTTGTTGTAGTAGCCAGGCGTGCAGTCGGGGTTGCCCATGAAGGCGCGGACGCTGCCCTCGAGCAGCGCGACCCACGCGGCCTCGGCCTCGGCCGTCACCTCCACCTCCGTCGCCCCCACCTCGGAGGCGTGACACAGGATCGTCGCGATCGTGGTGCCGGCCTCGGTGAGGTTCTGGGTGATGTTGGAGATGAGGTTCGAGCCCTGGCTCGGTCCGACGATGAACAGGTTGGGGAACCCGTGCACGTGCATGCCGTGCATGCTCTGCATCCCCTCGGCCCACTTGTCGGTGAGCGACAGCCGGTCACGGCCGTACGTCTCGAAACCCGAGCGACGCGCTGCAGAGGTGCCCACCTCGAACCCCGACGCGAAGATGAGCACGTCGAGGTCGTGGTGCACCCCGTTGACCCACACGCCGGTCGCGTCGATGCGCTCGACGCCCTTGCCGTCGGTGTCGACGAGGTGGGTGTTCGGGTTGTTGTACGCCTGCAGGTACTCGTCGTGGAAGCACGGCCGTTTGCACAGCTGTCGGTACCACGGCTTGAGCGCCCCGGCCGTCGCCGGGTCGGCGACGATCTCGTCGACCCGGGCGCGGATCTCGGTCATCTTCTCGTCGTCGCTCTCCTCGTAGGCCTTCAGCATCGCCTCGGGGCCGAAGGTGGCTCCCTCACCGAGCATCTGGACGACCTTGTCGCGGATGCGCTTGGAGATGTCGGTCCAGCCGTCGTGGACGAGGTCCTCGTCGGCGAAGCCGCCGGTCTGGAGGGTGGCGAAGTTGGTGAGCCACTTCTGCTGCCAGCCGGGTCCGAGCGTGGCGAACCACTCGGGGTCGATCGCGTGGTTGTTGCGGATGTCGATCGACGAGGGGGTGCGCTGGAACACGAACAGCTCACCTGAGTCGCGCGACAGCGCCGGGATGCACTGCACGGAGGTGGCCCCGGTACCGATGATGCCGACGCGCTTGCCGGCGAGCTCGGTCATCGGGGCCCCCTCGGGGTCGCCACCGGTGAGCCCGTAGTCCCACCTGCTGGTGTGGAAGCACGGGCCGTCGAAGGTCTCGATGCCCGGAATGCCGGGCAGCTTCGGCCGGTGCAGCGGTCCGGTGCCCATCGTGACGAAGCGGGCGCGGATGGCGTCGCCGCGGTCGGTGTGGATGATCCACCGGTCGGCGTCGTCGTCCCACGCGAGCTCGGTGACGTTGGTGGAGAACACCGCGTTGTCGTAGAGACCGAAGTGCGAGGCGATCCGCTTGGCATGACCGAAGATCTCCGGCGCGAAGACGTACTTCATGCTCGGCATGTGCCCGGTCTCCTCGAGCAACGGCAGGTACACCATCGCCGCGGTGTCGCACATCGCCCCCGGGTACCGGTTCCAGTACCAGGCGCCGCCGACGTCGCCGCCGCCTTCGATGATGCGAACGTCGTCGATGCCGGCCTGCTTGAGCCGGGCACCCGTGGTGAGCCCGGAGAAGCCGCCGCCGATGATCGCGACGGTCACCTCGTCCAGTAGCGGCTCGCGCTCCACCCGCGGTGTGTACGGGTCGTCGAGGAGGTGGGCGAACCTGCCGGTGGGCTGCAGATACTGCTCGTTGCCCTCGGGCCGGATGCGCTTGTCACGCTCGTCGCGATACTTCTGGCGCAGGGCGTCACGGTCGATGGTGTCCGTCATGGCCGGAGCATATGTCCGGCGCCCGAGGCGGTCCTGGTCCGAAGGTCCCGTCCGTCAGCGGGCGAGTCCGGCCATGAAGCAGCGGAGTCCGGCGTCGGCGAGTTCGTTGCCGAGCGGCACCTCGTTGGTGAGCACGGCGAAGATCAGCGGGCCGACCATCAGCGCGATCGCCTGTCGATCGTCGAGGTCGGGGCCGAACAACCCCTCACGCTCGCCGCGTGCGAACAGGTCGGCGGAGACGTCGTTCTGCATCTCCTCCATGCGCCGCTCCATCGCCGCGATCTGCGGCTCGTAGGCCTTGAGCGCCAGCATCGCCGGCAACATCCGGTTCCACTTCGGGTCGCTCATCTGCGTGACGAGGTCGTAGAGGAAGTAGCGCATCGCGTCCTCGAACCCGAGGTCGGCGGGCGGCTTGGCGATCACCGGTGCGCAGTAGTCGAACACGTCGACGAGCAGCTCGTCGCGGGTGGGCCAGTGCCGGTAGATCGTGGACCGGGCCACGCCGGAGCGGGCGACGACGGCATCGACGGTGAGCGCCGTCGGGCCCTGCTCCACGACGATGTCCGCGGCGGTGCCGAGCACCGTCGCACGCGTGCGCGCCACCCGAGGATCGGTCGTGTCCATCCGGCCGCAGACCGTACCGCCTCGACACTCGGTCGGCAGTGCCGTGCGTGACGGCTGTCTCACGACTCCCTCGTGTCCGAACCGCATGAAACAGTACAGTACAGTCTTGTACTGTTTCTTCCTCGAAAGGTTCCGCCGATGTCCCCCCATCAGCCACCGGTCGCCTCCCCCGGCGATCACCTCGCTCAGCGGCATCTCGTCCATTCAGCCGGCGATCCCGCCCTCGAGGCGGTCGTCGTGCACGATCCCCGGAAGCTCCGCCTGATCCTGATCTCGATGTGCACCGCGCTCGTCGCGGTGATCGCCTCGGTGTCGGGACTCAACGTCGCCCAGCAGCAACTCGCCGCCGACCTCGGCGCCTCGCAGAACACCCTGCTGTGGATCATCAACGGCTACACGATGGTGCTCGCCGCACTGCTGCTGCCCGTCGGCGCCATCGGCGACCGATGGGGCCGCCGCAGCGTGCTGCTCGTGGGCCTCGGCGTGTTCGCCGGCGCCAGCGTCGCCGCAGCGCTCGCCACCTCCACCACGCTCATGCTGCTCGCCCGGCTCGTGGCCGGTGCCGGCGCAGCGATGATCATGCCCGTCACCTTGTCGGTGGTGACCTCGTCGTTCCCCGAGGACAAGCGCGCCAACGCGATCGGCGTGTGGGCCGGGTTCGCCGGTGCCGGCGGCATCCTGGGCCTGTTCTTCTCGGCGGCCATGGTCGACTGGTTCAGCTGGCGCTGGTTGTTCGTGATGCCGATCGCCCTGTGCGCCATCGCGTTCGCACTCACGGTCGCGAACGTGGAGAACTCCCGCGAGGTCCACGAGCACAGCTTCGACGTCCTCGGCGGCGTGCTCTCGGCGATCGCCATCGGCGGCATCGTCCTCGCCTTCCACGAAGGGCCCGAGCACGGGTGGACCGAGCCGCTCACCCTGTTCGGCATCGTCGCCGGCATCGCCGCCCTCGCTGCGTTCGTCATGTGGGAGCTGCGCCACCCGCACCCGCTGCTCGACGTGCGACTGTTCGGCAACCGAGCGCTTGCCAGCGGTTCGATGAACCTTTTCATCGTGTTCGCGGTGATGTTCGGTCTGTTCCTGGTGCTCGTGCAGTTCCTGCAGGCTGTGCTCGGCTACAGCGCCTTGCGCGCCTCGGCCGGCCTGTTGCCGATGGCGGCGTTGCTGATGCCGCTGTCGAGCGTCGCGCCACGCATCGTGGTTCGCACCGGTGCCCGCAACCTGCTGATCGTCGGTACGACCATCGTGACCGCCGGCCTGCTGTGGATGGCCAACGTGCCGTCGATCGACGGCGGCTACCTGTCGGTGCTGCCCGGCCTGCTGCTCATCGGTACGGGCATGGGCCTGATCATGACGCCCTCGACGGTGGCGATCACCGAGTCGCTGCCGGCCGAGAAGCAGGGCGTCGCATCGGCGCTCAACGACACGGTCCGCGAGGTCGGCGGTGCGATCGGCGTGGCTCTCATGGGGTCGGTGCTGAGCAGTGGCTACCGCACGAACATGGCCGACGTCGCTGCCACCCTGCCCGAGGAGGTCCGCGGCCCGGTGCAGAGCGGCATCGGCCAGACCCTTGCGATCGCCCCGCAGCTCGGCGACCAGGCGGCCGGCGTCGTCGGCGCCGCACGACAGGCGTTCGTCGACGGCTGGCACCAGTCGATGTGGGTCGCCGCCGGCCTCGCCGTTCTGGCGATCGTGCTCCTGGTGGTGCGCGGGCCGAAGGACGCCCCGGCCGCTGCGAACGAGCGGGAGCTCGTCGCCGTCGCCTGATCCACTCCCCCGCGTTCACCGGCCCCACCCGCTCGGGTGGGGCCGGTGCGCGTCCGGCGCGCCTTCACTCGCGCGTCCAGCGATGCTCACACACGCCTCTCACCCGGTGTCGTCATCGTGGTGGCGTCCCCCGACCCACCAGTCCCTCGAGAGGAATCCCCATGCGTCGCCTTCGAACCCTCGCGCTCGGGAGCAGCGTCGCGCTGCTCGCGCTGACCGCCTGCCGCACCGACGAGTCGTCCGGCTCCGTGCAACCGATCGATGCTGTCGCCGCCGCGTCGAGCGCAACCGCGGCCGACGACGTGACCACGGCGACCGTCGCGGCTGCGAGCGCCGCAGCGTCCACCGATGCCGCTTCCACCACCGCCACCGCCACTGCAACGGCGCAGGACTGGGACACCGCTGCGGAGGTGCTCGTCGCGCTCACCGGCGACGGGGCCGAGGTGTCCGGTGCCGACCTGTCGGGCGTCGACGTCGAGGGCTCGTTCGTGGAGATCACGGCACCCGGCACCTACCGCATCACGGGCACCCTGATCGACGGCAACGTGGAGATCGACGCCGAGGTCGACGGCCTCGTCCGGATCGTGCTCGATGACGTCGACATCACCAGCTCCACGACGTCGCCCCTCGCCGTCGTGAAGGCCACCGAGGCGATCGTGGTCCTGGCCGACGGCAGCACGAACGTGCTCACCGACGCCGCGACCTACGTGTACCCCGACGCCGAGACCGACGAGCCGAACGCAGCCCTGTTCAGCGACGACGACCTGACGATCACGGGCAACGGCTCGCTCGAGGTGCACGCCAACTTCGCGGACGGCATCGTCGGCAAGGACCACCTCACCATCAGCAGCGGCACCATCGCCGTGACCGCCGTCGACGACGGCATCCGCGGCAACGACTCACTCGTCGTCGACGGCGGCACGATCGCCGTCGCGGCCGGCGGCGACGGTCTGAAGAGCGACACCGAACTGGTCGTGAACGGCGGCGTGATCGACGTCCAGCAGTCCTACGAGGGCCTCGAGAGCACGGCGATCACGATCGCCGGCGGCGAGATCTCCGTGGTCGCGAGCGACGACGGCATCAACGCGGCCAGCGACACCGGGAGTCCCACGCTCACCATCACGGGCGGCAGCATCACCGTCGACGCCCAGGGCGACGGGCTCGACGTCAACGACTCGATCACCATGACGGGTGGCACCGTGATCGTGAACGGACCCACGCAGGACATGAACGGCGCCCTCGACTACGACGGCGCGTTCGACATCTCCGGCGGCGTGCTCGTCGCGACCGGGAGCCCGGGCATGGCGATGGCACCGAGCGCCGACTCGGCGCAGCTCTCGCTGCTCAGCGTCTTCTCGACCCAGCAGGCCGGCAGCACGGTGACGATCACGTCGAGCAACGGTCAGGAGATCGTGTCGTTCACGCCGAGCAAGGCGTTCGGCTCGATCACGGTCTCGACCGCCGATCTCACGGCCGCCGACAGCTACGACGTGGCGATCGACGGCACGGTGGTCGACACCACGACCACGGCCGAAGCCGCCAGCCAGGGTGGGCCAGGGGGAGGGTCGGGCGGCGGCCGACGACCCTGACCACGCGACGGTCGACCCGACGACGGCTGTGTCCCGAGGGCCGGCATGCGACAGAGTGGGGGCCATGCAGGATCACTACGACGTCGAGCACCGCGAGTTCCGGGCCTCCTTCGCCGCCTTCGTGGCCAAGGAGATCGTGCCGAACTACGCCGAGTGGGAAGCCGCGGGCATCGCGCCTCGCTCACTCTTCGCCGAAGCGGGCACCTACGGCTTCGTCGGCATGGCCGTGCCCGAGGAGCTCGGCGGTGGAGGCACGAAGGACTTCCGCTTCAACCAGGTGATCGCCGAGGAACTCGCCGCAGCAGGCATCGGCGGTGCCGGCCTCGGCATCACGCTGCACAACGACATCACGACGCCGTACTTCATCGAGTACTGCAACGCCGAGCAGTCCGCACGGTGGCTGCCCGGCATCGCCTCCGGCGAGATCATCACGGCCATCGCGATGACCGAACCGGGCACCGGTTCGGACCTCGCGAGCATCGGCACCACGGCGGTCCGCGACGGTGACGTGTACGTGTTGAACGGGTCGAAGACCTTCATCACCAACGGCATCAACAGCGACCTGGTGATCGTCGCGGCGAAGACCGATCCGACCCAGCGCCACACGGGCATGTCGCTGCTGGTGGTCGAGCGCGGCATGGAGGGTTTCGAGCGCGGCCGCAATCTCGACAAGATCGGCATGCACAGCCAGGACACCGCCGAACTGTTCTTCAACGACGTGCGGGTGCCGGTCGCCAACCTGCTCGGCGAGGAGGGCCAGGCGTTCCGCTACCTCACGGCCAACCTCGCGCAGGAGCGCCTGTCGATCGCCGTCACCGGTGTCGCCACGGCCCGCGCCGCGCTCACCTGGACGGTCGACTACGTGAAGGAGCGCAAGGCGTTCGGCCAGCCGATCAGTGCGTTCCAGAACACCAAGTTCGTGCTTGCCGAGGTGAAGACCGAGGTCGACGTGGCCCAGGCCTACGTCGACCAGTGCGTGTTGCGCCTGAACGACGGCGAGCTCACCGCCGCCGAGGCAGCCCAGGCCAAGTACTGGTGCACCGAACTGCAGAAGCGTGCGGTCGACAAGTGCCTCCAACTGTTCGGCGGTTACGGCTACATGACGGAGTACCCGATCGCTCGCGCCTACGCAGATGCACGTGTGACGTCGATCTACGGCGGCACGACCGAGGTGATGAAGACCATCATCGCCAAGTCGCTCGGCCTCTAGGCCAGGAAGCGCTCAGGCAGGCGTCGCCGAGGGGCGCCGGGGCTTGCTGCGGTCGAACTCGGCCCACACGATCTTGCCGCCGGCGGTGGTGAACGCGCCCCAGTCGTCGGCGATCGCGGCGAGGATCATCAGACCGCGTCCGCCATCGGTGTTCGCGTCCGGACTGGCACGGGTGGTCACCGGAAGACGCGGATCGTCGTCCTCCACCTCCATCCGGAGGGGCACCTCGGGCCGCGGGTCCCACACCCGGAGCACCCCGCCGCGAGCGGTGTGGCGGACGACGTTTGCCACCATCTCGCTCGCGGCGAGCAACAGTTGCTGCGCGATCGGATCCTCGACCGACGCGACGCCCGTCTGTCGCCGGTCGGCGGCGGCGTGCTCGTCGAACCAGCCGCGAAGCGCTCGTCGCGCCGCGCCCGGTGCGGTCGGCACTGCGGCGAACGTGAACGCCACATCGGGTTGTCGGAGCAGATCGTGCATACGACCTCCGTACCCCCGATCGGGCGTTCGAGACACCGATCGGTCACGATCCGACTCGAACCGACTCGAACCGACCCCGATCCGAGCTCGGTCGATGCCGGTGACACCGCCACGATCACCGCCGGATCAGGGCGCCGGCTCCTCCCAGATCGTCACGATCCGGCTCGACACCGGCCTGGAGGAGATCCGCAAGCTGGCCG
>CAUJET010000027.1 GCA_963169665.1 Actinomycetota bacterium
TGACTCAAGTTTCATGATGGTGAGGTTGATGCCGGACGCGTGGCTCCCTAAGCTTGCAGCAGGTCCGCTCAGCATTTGCCCTCACGAAGGCAGGCGGGCTGCGAGTTTCCCCCACCCATCCAGCAGCAAGAAGCAGGAGCACCACCATGGCCAAGGCAGTCGGTATCGACCTCGGTACCACCAACTCCGTCGTCGCCGTCCTCGAGGCGGGCGACCCGGTCGTCATCCCCAACTCCGAGGGCGCCCGCACCACCCCGTCCGTGGTCGCGTTCAGCAAGGCCGGCGAGGTGCTGGTCGGCGAGGTCGCGAAGCGTCAGGCGATCACGAACCCCGATCGCACGTTCCGCTCGATCAAGTCGAAGATGGGTCAGGGCTGGAAGAGCGACGACATCGACGGCAAGAAGTACACGCCGCAGGAGATCAGCGCCCGCACGCTCATGAAGCTGAAGCGCGACGCCGAGGCGTACCTGGGTGACGTCGTCACCCAGGCCGTCATCACCGTGCCCGCGTACTTCGACGACGCACAGCGCACCGCCACCAAGGAAGCCGGCCAGATCGCCGGCCTCGAGGTGCTCCGCATCATCAACGAGCCCACCGCGGCCGCCCTCGCCTACGGCCTCGACAAGGGCGCCGAGGACGAGACCGTCCTCGTGTTCGACCTCGGCGGCGGCACCTTCGACGTGTCGGTGCTCGAGATCGGCGACGGCGTGTTCGAGGTGAAGAGCACCCACGGCGACACCAAGCTCGGTGGCGACGACTGGGACGAGCGGATCATCGACTGGCTCGTCAAGCAGTTCAAGGGCGCCCACGGCGTCGACCTCGGTGCCGACCGCATGGCCGCGCAGCGTCTGAAGGAAGCGGCCGAGAAGGCCAAGATCGACCTCAGCCAGGTGCAGCAGACCCAGATCAACCTGCCGTTCATCACGGCCACGCCCGAGGGTCCGCTGCACCTCGACGAGACGCTCACCCGCGCCAAGTTCCAGGAGCTCACCGCCGATCTCCTCGAGCGCTGCCGCATCCCGTTCGAGCAGGCCATCAAGGACGCCGGCCTCACCAAGGGCCAGATCAACCACGTGCTGCTCGTGGGTGGCTCCACCCGCATGCCCGCCGTGCAGGACCTCGTCCAGTCGCTCACGGGCAAGGAGCCCAACCGCACCGTCAACCCCGACGAGGTGGTCGCCGTCGGCGCCGCCGTCCAGGCCGGCGTGCTGCGCGGCGACGTGAAGGACGTGCTCCTCCTCGACGTCACCCCGCTCAGCCTCGGCATCGAGACCAAGGGTGGCGTGATGACCAAGCTCATCGAGCGCAACACCACGATCCCCACCAAGCGCACCGAGGTGTTCACCACCGCCGACGACATGCAGCCGAGCGTGGAGATCCACGTGCTGCAGGGCGAGCGCGAGATGGCCGGCTACAACAAGACGCTCGGCAAGTTCCAGCTCGTCGATCTGCCGCCCGCCCCGCGCGGCGTGCCCCAGATCGAGGTCACCTTCGACATCGACGCCAACGGCATCGTGCACGTGTCGGCCAAGGACCGGGCGACCAACAAGGAGCAGTCGATGACCATCACCGGTCAGAGCACGCTCGACAAGAAGGACATCGACCAGATGGTTCGCGACGCCGAGGCTCACGCCGAGGAGGACCGTCAGCGTCGCGAGGAGGCCGAGGTCCGCAACAACGCCGACTCGCTCGTGTACCAGACCGAGAAGGTGCTGCGCGACCAGGCCGACAAGGTGTCGAGCGAGGACAAGCAGCTCGTCGAGGGTCCCCTCGCAGAGCTGAAGACCGCACTCGCCGGCAACGACATGTCGGCGATCCGCGCTGCTCACGAGGTGCTGATGGGCGCCACCCAGGCCTTCAGCCAGAAGCTGTACGAGGCGGCGTCGCGCGACGACGCGGCAGCGGCCGGTTCGTCGGCCAGCGGCCAGGCCGGCACCGGTTCGGTGAACGACGACGAGATCATCGACGCCGAGATCGTCGACGACTCGAACGGGAAGTGACCCGACCGTCATGACCGATCCCACCAGCGATCAGACCGGCGCCGGTTCGCCGGACCAGGTCCCCGACGACATCAGCTCGTTGGACGACCTGGCACCGGCCGGGGCCGACGCCGTCGGTCAGGACGCCGCGGCGGTGGCCGAGGCCGAGGCCGTGTTCGAACACGACGTCGAGACACTGCTGGCCGAGCGCGACCAGTTCAAGGACATCGCGCTCCGCCTGCAGGCCGACTTCGAGAACTACCGCAAGCGCGTCGCCACCCAGCAGGCCGACGAGATCGACCGGGCCACCGGCAAGCTCGCCGACTCGCTGCTGCCCGTGCTCGACGCGTGTGAGGCGGCCTTCGCCCATCGGGTCGAGGGCGTCGAGAGCATCTGGAGCGCGCTCATCGGCGCGCTCCAGAAGCAGGGCCTGCAGGCCCTCGACCTCGCCGGTCAGGTGTTCGACCCGGCCGTCGCCGAGGCCGTCATGCACGAGCCGGGCGAGGGTGGCGAACCCGTCGTCGCCGAGGTGCTGCGCACCGGCTACACGTGGAAGGGCAAGGTGCTGCGCCCCGCGATGGTGAAGGTGCGGGGCTGACATGGCTGCGCAGCGCGAGTGGTTCGAGAAGGACTACTACAAGCTCCTCGGTGTGCCGGAGACGGCCACCGCCAAGGAGATCACCAAGGCGTACCGCAAGCTCGCGCGCGACAGCCATCCCGACACCCACCCCGGTGACGCCGCCGCGGAGGACCGCTTCAAGGAGGTCAGCGCCGCGTACGACGTGCTCGGCGACGACACCAAGCGCAAGGAGTACGACGAGGTCCGTCGGCTCGGCCCGATGGCCGGCTACGGCGGTGGCGGGCCGGGCGCTGGCCCCGGCGGCAACAGCTTCAACGTCGGTGCCGACGGGCTCGGCGACATCCTCGGCCAGATGTTCAACCGCGGCCGTCGCGGTGGTGGCGCCGGTGCCGGCGGAGGTCCCCAGCGCGGAGCCGACGTCGAGGCCACGCTCACCCTCGACTTCGCCGACGCCGTGCGGGGCCTCACCACCACGCTCTACCTCACCGCCGACGCGCAGTGCGGCACGTGTTCGGGGTCGGGTGCGAAGCCCGGCACCTCTCCGAAGGTGTGCTCGCGCTGCGGCGGGCGCGGGGTCATCGACGACAACCAGGGGTTCTTCTCCTTCTCGTCGCCGTGCCCGGCGTGTGCCGGACGAGGGGTCACCATCGAGCAGCCCTGTCCCACCTGTCGGGGCACCGGCGTCGAGAAGCGCCAGCGCGAGGTGCAGGCGCGCATCCCGGCCGGCGTGGCCGACGGGCAGAAGATCCGCCTGAAGGGCCGCGGGGCACCGGGTCGCAACGGCGGTCCGGCCGGCGACCTCATCGTCGAGTGTCACGTCGTGGGTCATGCCCGCTTCGGGCGCGACGGCAACAACCTCACCGTGCGGGTGCCCGTGCGGTTCGACCAGGCAGCGCTCGGCGGCGACGTCGACGTCCCCACCCTCGACGGCACGACCGTGAAGCTGCGACTCAAGCCGGGCACCCCGTCGGGTTCGCGGCACCGGGTGCGCGGCAAGGGCGTCGTCACCGCCAAGCACGAGGGTGACCTGATCGTCACGGTCGACGTGCAGGTGCCCACTCATCTCACCCCCGAACAGCGAGCGGCCGTCGAGGCCTTCGCAGCTGCCAGTAAGGTCGCGGCCGGTGGCGCCGACGCTGCCGGCGCACCCGGGCACTCCAGCGGAGAAAGGGTCTGATCATGCGTTCACGCAGCCACGCCGTCTACGTCATCTCGGTGGCAGCCGAACTCGCGGGCATGCACCCGCAGACGCTGCGCATCTACGAGCGCCGCGGGCTGGTCGCCCCGGCGCGCACGCAGGGCGGCAACCGCCGGTACAGCGACCTCGACATCGAGCGCCTCCGCCGCATCCAGGATCTCGCCGCTGACGGCATGAACCTCGAGGGCATCCGTCGGGTGATGGAGCTCGAGGCCGAGGTCGAACGGCTCCGCGTCGAGAACGCCGAGCTCCGCGAGCGCATGTCGATCGTCGAGGCCGATGCCTCGCGCCGGGCGCCCCGTCGCGACCTCGTGCCGCTGCGCCAGACGGTCGCGATCTTCGGCGGTCCCCGCCTCGGCGAACGCCGCTGACCCAACGCGGTCGGTTCCCGGGTCAGGTCCCGGTCAGGTGCGCGACGCGAGCCAGGCCTCGTGCGTGGCGTGCACCCGCTGCCACAGGCGGGCGCGCGCCTCGTCGTCCACGTCGTCCAGCGTGAGCCCGAACACGTCCGCGAGGGCGTCGAACCACTCGGCCTGGGTCTCGAGGGTGCGGACGTCGGTCGCAGTCTCCGCCACGCGGCTCAACACCTGACCGCGGACGATGTCGACCCCGTCGGCGTCGCGGCGCTGCACCGTGAGGGTCTTCACGAACACCGAG
>CAUJET010000028.1 GCA_963169665.1 Actinomycetota bacterium
GCCCTCGACCGACAGGTCGCCGAGGTCCCACATCGGGTCGTTGTTGCCCGAGTACTCGTAGTCGATGACGTACATCCGCTCACCCGTGTCGAGGAAGTTCTCGCACAGCGGGTCGCAGTGCGACGGCACCAGCGGACGGGCCGTCGCCTCGAGCGCCCGACGGGTGGCATCCGCGCTCGCCTGGAGTTCCTCGTACCCGTCGGGCAGCGTGGCCCCCTTCGCCGCGAGCAGTGCTTTGTACTCGTCGATCATCGGGAACAGCACGAAGTCGGTCGCGAACGGCAGGGCCGTCGTGTGCAGCCGACGGAAGGCCCGCCCCGCACGGGCGACGGCATCGAGATCGGTGAAACGTTCGGCGCTCATCGTCGCCGCGCCGTCGACGAAGCGGGTGACCATCAGCCCGTCGGCAGCGTCGAAGAACACCACCTCGGCGTTGACGCCGGCTGCGGCGGCGTTTCGGGCGGCGGTCTCCTCGGCCACCCGGTCGATGTACTCGCTGGTGCCGTCGCCCGGGATGCGGAGCACGAAGCGGCCACCGTCGTGGTCGACGAGGTGGTTGACGTTGGTGAGCCCCGCGAGCCGCGTGGTGGGGGCGTCGGCCGGGAACCCGGCCCGGGTGAGATACGGGGAGAGCTCGCTCATACGGAGCGAAGTCTGTCAGCCGAATGCACCCCGTCGTCACACCTCACCGTGTCGTACCGTCACACCATGAGCGAGTCGAAGGGCCCGACGGCGGCAGCAGGTCACCATGGGCGATGCGAGTGCGGTGGGGTGGACTTCGTGGTCGACGGGCCGCTCGCCGACGTCCTCAACTGCCACTGCCATCGGTGCCGCCGCTTCACGGGGCACCACATGGCTGCGGCCCGCGCGAGCCAGGCCGACGTCCGGTTCGCGGCGGACGCGACATTGCGCTGGTGGTCACCCGACGGCACGGTCCAGTACGGGTTCTGCGGCGCGTGCGGCGCGTCGCTGTTCTGGCGGAGGGCCGCCGACGCGCCGAACGTGTCGATCGGGGTGGGCACGCTCGACCAACCGACAGGGCTGCGCACGGTGGCCGAGTGGTGGATGTCCGAGCACGGCGACTACCACACCCCCGAACCCGGCGCCGTCCGGCACGACCTCGACGGCTGACGCGATCGTCGACGGGTCGCCGTGCGTCGCCGTCGTGCGTCGCCTGTCAGCAGAACCGCTGGTAGTCGGTTGGCACGGGCAGGTCGAAGCGCTCGCACAGCAAGCGGACGTCGTGCCAGTCGTCTGCGTCGACGGCGTACCCGGTGTGGTAGCGGACGAGGGTGGCGGGGGAGATGCACGCCACCGTCCGGCCGAGGATCGTGCCGATGCCGTCGAAGCCGTCGGCCTCGAACGCGAGTCCGTCACCGCCGTGTCGACGGACACCGTGCTCATCGACCTCGACGACCGAGGTGTCGTAGGCGTGCAGATCGACGGTGGTGCCGTCGCCGTCGGCGAGCACCTGGACGTGGCAGCCGTCGTCGCGGACGATTTCGAACCCGTGTTCGTGCAGCGCGTCGAGCGCCCTCGCGAACGCGTTCCGGGCGATGGCGAGATCGAGGTCGGCGTGCGGCCTCGTCTGCTCACCGAGGAGTGCGTCGACGCCCCAGCCGCCGTCGACGTGGGCGCCCACCCCGGCAGCGGCGAGCAGATCGAGCACCCGCGACACGTCGGCCGGACCGCAGCCGTGGGCGTATCGACTCACCAGGTCGAGCCACGGGTGGCCGGCGCGGAACTGCGCGACGAGCAGGGCGAGTCCTCCGCCGTCGAGCAGCGGGATCACCTGCTCGGCATCGACGGTGTCCTTCGGGCGCACGTCCTTGCTCTTGAACAGCAACTGCAGCTCGGGAGCGAGGAACCGCAGGCCGTCGACGTCACGCACCGCCCGGGGCCACGGGCGGTCGATGGCACGATCTCGGCGATACACCCATCGTTCGTCGTCGCCCTCGCCGAGGGTCACGTCGAGCTGCCAGGGCCCGTCCGGCCGTCGGCACCACACATTGTTCTGGTGTCGGTCCTCGTGCAGGTCGCCGCCGTCCCAGGGGGCGAGCACGCCGGCTGCGGCCACGACGACCTCCCACCCACGTGCTCGCAGGTGATCGAGCACGATCGTCGCGTCGCGCCGCCGGATGCCGACGTCGAGGTCGTCGTGCGCACGCCACGAACGACCGGCGAACAGTTCCAGCGCATGTCCGCCGCTGATCCACCACGGTGCCGGACATCCCGCGAGCTCGGCCTGCGTCGCCGCGATCGTGAGCGGGCGCCAGCGCCCGTAGCGGTCGTCGGCCATCAGCGTTCGGGCTTCCGCCAGACGGACACGTGCGATCTGCTGTCGACCGTGAACGGGCGCCGATGCCAGTCGGCCCACCGGGCATGGGGCTCGAGGCCTGCGAGCCGGGCCATCAGGTCGTATTCGGCGGGCCAGGCGTAGCGGTGGTGCGACCGGGCGAACGGACGCCCCGGCATCGCGTGGTGCGAGACGAGTCGCTGGGCGAGGACGTCGTACTCGTCGACGCCGACGTGGGCGCCGGTCACCTCGTACGCGACCAGGGTGTTGCCGGGAGGAAGCAGACGCAACGCCGGCACGAAGACCTCGATCAGGAAGCAGCCGCCGGGGGTCAGGTGCGCGGCAGCGTTGGCGAAACATGCCACCTGTTCGTCCTGGGTGAGCAGGTTCGTGATCGTGTTGTAGACGAGGTACACGAGCCCGAATTCGCCGGGCACTCGGGTGGTCGCCATGTCGCCGATCGTGATCGGGACGCGGTCCGATCCCGGCTTCGCCCGCAGCCGGGCGGTCATCGCCTCCGACAGCTCGATGCCCGACACATCGACCCCCGAGGCGGCGAGCGCGAGTGCGACCCGACCGGTACCCGTGGCGAACTCCAGCGCGGGCCGCCCGGCGGCAAGCTCCATCAACACCTCGACGGTCGGGCCGAGCACCTCGTCGGAGAACATCACTGCGTCGTCCGCGTCGTACACGGCTGCGGTCGACTCGCCCCACGGATCGTCCATGCCGCATCGTCGCACCGTCGGCGGCGAGGCGCAGCAGCATTTCCGCAGCCCCTGCGTTGATCCCCCGGGCACGCATGACGTGCCTCCGGATCAGACGCACTCGATCGGCGGCCCCGGCCTCCACCAAATTCACCGCGCGAGATCGCTGATGCGCACATCTCGGGCCTCCGGGACCAAACGCAGCGTCGCGACCGTCCGTCAGGCCAGCCGTTCGGCGAGGAGTCGGCGTTCTGCGTCGTTGGCGGTGCGTGCGAGCGCTTCGGCATCGGCGGCCCGCGCGTCGTCATGACGCTCGAGGCCACGCAGCAGGTGGGCTCGCACCGCGTGGAACAAGTGGTACGCCTCCAGCTCCGCACGCAGCGCATCGACGTCGCGCAGCGCGACCTCGGGCCCGGCCACGTGCGCGAGTGCGACCGCACGGTTGAGGCGCACCACCGGCGAGTCGTCGTGGCGTCGGAGCAGGTCGTAGAGCACCACGATCTGCGGCCAGTCGGTGCGGTCGACCGACTCGGCCTCGCCGTGGACCGCCGCGATCGCCGCCTGCAACTGGAAGCGACCCGGGCGCCCGATCGCACCGGCGAGCTCCACCAGTGCGATGCCATCCGCGATCGCCGCGTGGTCCCGACGCGAGCGGTCCTGGTGCTCGAGCAGCACGATCCGGTCGCCGTCGAAGCGTGCCCCGACCCGTGCGTGGAGCAAGGTGAGCAGCGCCGCAAGGCCGATCGCCTCCGGCTCGTCGGCGAGCTGTTCGGCCACGAGGCGGGCGAGCCAGAGCGCGTCCTCGGCGAGCGCGCGATCGTGACCGGTCGCACCCTCCGTGCCGACATAGCCCTCGTTGAACGCGAGGTAGACCACGGTGAGCACCTGGTCGAGCCGCTCGGCGCGGTGCTCGGGTGCCGGGACGGCGAGCGGGATCGAGTTGGCGACGATCTTGTGCTTGGCCCGCGTGATCCGTCGCGTCACCGCGGCGTCGGTGCTGAGCAACGCCCGAGCGATCTGACGCGTGGTGAGGCCGATCACCGCCCGGAGCGTGAGCGCGAGTTGCGACTCCGGCGCGAGCGCCGGGTGGCAACACGCGAAGAGCAGTGGGAGACGCTCGTCGCCGCCGTCGAACGCGCGGGGCTCCGACGGTGACGCGGTGAGCAGCGGCATCCGCTGGGTGAACCGCTCCCGCCGGCGCAGTCGGTCGATCGCCCGACGCCGGGCGACCGTGTGGATCCAGGCACCGGGCCGGTCGGGCAGCCCGGTGAGGCGCCATTCGGCCACCGCTGCTTCGACGGCATCGGCGACCGACTCCTCGGCGACGTCGAGGTCGCCGCACCATCGGGTCAGGGATGCGACGACCTGGCCGACCGCGTCGCGGACGGCCAGGTCGATCGAACGGTCGATGGAGGACGGCGCCGTCACATCTCGTACGCGGGCCGGACCTCGATGCTCTCGCCCTCCACCTGGAGCGCGGGCCAGGTGCGGGCGATCGCGAGTGCAGCGTCGAGATCGGGCACCTCGAGGATGCCGAACCCGCCGACCTCCTCCTTTGCCTCGATGAAGGGGCCGTCGATCGTCTGCAACGCGCCGCCGACGATGCGGAACGTGGTCGCCGTGCTCCCGCCTTGGAGGCGTTCGCCGCCGACGATCGCGCCGGCGGCCGCATGCTCGGTCCACCACGCATCGATCTCGCCCATGATCCGTTCCATCTCCTCGGGCGGCAGCCTCTGCCAGGTCGCCTCGTCGGCCGCGCCGGCGAACAACATCACGTACTTCATGTCTTCCTCCTGTGGTTCTTCGTCGAGCCGTGAATGCTCGTGTCGACACCTCGACGAACGGCGGCGCGGGATCCGGACACCTCGTACCAGATTCTTCCAGCCGTCCGCGCTCGCACCGGTAGCGTCGCCGGCCATGGAGATCCGAACCTTCGTCACCACCTGCGAGGAGACCCTCGCCGAGGCGGGGCAGCCCGTCGGCCGCACCGTCCGCAAGGCCGTGTGTTCCGCTGTCGTCACGAACCCGCTGGCCGGTGGATACACGGCCGACCTCGACGTGCTCGAGCGGTTGGGAGCAGAGATCAGCGGTCAGCTGACCGAACGGGCGCTCGCAGCACTCGGCGTCGATGCGTCGGAGGTGTCGTCGTACGGCAAGGCCGCGATCGTCGGCACCGCCGGCGAACTCGAACACGCCGCCGCCGTCCTGCACCCACGCTTCGGTGCACCCGTGCGGGCGGCGATCGGCGGCGGGGCCGAGATCATCCCGTCGACCAAGAAGGTCGGTGCGGCCGGCTCGTCGATCACCCTGCCGTTGCTGCACAAGGACGACCGCTGGCAGTTCGACCAGATGGATGCGATCGAGGTGTGCATCGGCGACGCTCCGCGCCCGGACGAGATGGTGGTCAGCGTCGCGCTCGGTGTCGGCGGCCGTCCGCTCGCTCGCACGAGGAAGCCGTCGTGAGCTGCAAGGCAATCATCCTCCTCACCCGCCGGGCCGACACCTCGCACGAGGAGTTCGCCGCGTGGTGGCTGGGTGAACATGCGCCGCTGGCGAAGCAGCTGCCGGGTGTTCGTCGCGCCGTGTTCAACCTGGTCGACGATCCGGCCGAGGGCGACCCCGACGGTGTGAGCGAGTTGTGGTTCGACTCGATCGACGACTTCACCGCCGCGTACGCCACCGAGATCGGTCAGGCCGT
>CAUJET010000029.1 GCA_963169665.1 Actinomycetota bacterium
AACTCGCGCACGCCTGCGTCCGCCCGTGACGCGCGCCGACGGCACGCGACCGACGCCGACTGCGCCGACCGCGCCGATCGCGCCGATGACAGCGACGAGGCGCGGCCGATGAGCGGGTTGCCGGTCACCGACGACGAGCAACGGCTCCGCAGCGGGCTGATCGCCGGTCTCGCCGCGTACCTGGTGTGGGGCGCGCTCACCGTCTACTGGAAGCTGCTCACCGAGTTCGACGCGTTCGAGCTCGTCGGCTGGCGGGTGATGAGCTCCGCGGTGCTCATGGCCGCGGTGCTCACGATCACCCGACGGTGGACGCACCTGCGCGCCGTGGTCCGCGACCGTGCGCTGCTCGGCCGCGTCACCCTCGCCGCCGCGCTGCTGACGTGCAACTGGACGTCGTACGTGTTCGCCGTGGTGCACGGCCACGTCATCGAGACCGCTCTCGGGTACTTCATGGCGCCGCTCGGCACCATCACCGTCGGCGTGCTCGTGTTCCACGAGCACCTCAGCCGGCTGCAGCGCATCGCCGTCGGCTTCGGGGCCGCGTCGGTCGTGGTGCTGTCGCTCTCCTACGGTCAGGTGCCCTGGCTCGCCCTGATCATGGCGTCGACCTGGAGTGTGTACGGCTGGTTGAAGAAGCAGCTGCCGCTGACCCCACTGGAGAGCATGGCCGCCGAGTCGTTCGTCGTCCTCGTCCCCGCGATCGTGGTCGCCACCGCACTCGCCGGCGCGGCCGACTCGATCCCGTCGAGCGCCTCGGCCGGCGAGTTCGTGCTCGTGCTCCTCACCGGTGTCGCGACGGTCGTGCCGCTCACCCTGTTCGCGTGGGCGGCACACCGCGTGCCGCTCACGGTGCTCGGCCCGATGCAGTACCTGGTCCCGTCGATCAACTTCCTCCTCGGCTGGCTCGCCTACGACGAGGACCTGCCGTTGTGGCGGGTGGTCGGCTTCGCCCTCGTGTGGTGCGGTCTGGTGCTCGTCACCGTCGACACGGTTCGCCGCAGCCGCTCGGCGCGGGCCTCCCGCTCGGACCGAACGCTCGATCCCCCGACGGTCCCCCGTGACGGATCGCCGGCGGAGCGGACGGTTCACTGACGTCGGGTCCGTCATCACGGGAGGAGCGACCCATGGCCATCTCTCGCGTCGGCATCTCTCGCGTCGGCATCGTCTTCGGTTCGGTCGGGATCTTCGCGGTGTCGGTGATCGGCTGCAGCGGCGCGGACGAGTTCGACCCGTCGGGATCCGCCGAGATCGGCATCCACGACCAGATCATGGTCGAGCTCCAACTCGACAGCGACGTGGCATGCACCGAACCGGCGACCACCGACGTCGGCGCCACGTTCGAGTGCATCGCGACCGACGAGGAGGGCAAGACCTACACCTTCGTCGCCGAGATCCTGCCCGACGAGGTCATCGGCACCAGGCTCGACTGACCGTCGATCGAGCGCCGAGCGGCGAGTTCGCGCACACAGCGCCCGAGGTACCGGGCGTCGCCGCACGCGCTCGGTACGGTCGGGGTCCTACCGATTGGGAGGACCACATGACCAGAACCCGCATCCTTGCCGCCGTCGCCACGGCCGCCGTCGGCCTCACGCTCACCGCGTGCGGTGGCGTCGACCGCGAGGGCACCCGCGACGAACTCATCTCGCAACTCGAGGCCCAGGGCGTCGAGATCGAGGGCGACTGCGTGGATGCAGCACTCGACAAGTACAGCGACGACGAGCTGACCGAGATCGACGACGCCGTCGGCAACGGCGAATCGACGCCGGAGTCCGACGCGCTCTTCGCCGAACTGATCAGCTGCATCCCCGCCGGCAGCTGACCTCCCGGAGACGACCCGTCCGACCGGCAGGGCCCGGACGCGCCACGACCCCGGCCGATGCACTGCATCGACCGGGTCGTGGCAGTTCTCCAGACCTGCTGCGTCAGACCGGTCTCTGCATGTCTGCCACCACCAACCCCGGGTGGTGTCAGACCGATCTCTGCATGTCTGCCACCACCAACCCCGGGTGGTGTCAGACCGTGAGCACCGTGCACGCACTGATGCCGGGGGCCCCGTACACGTGGGTGAACGCCGTCGAGGCGTTCTCCACCTGGCGTGCGCCGGCACGGCCCTGCAACTGCAGGACGCTCTCGTACACCTGACGGAGTCCCGACGCACCGATCGGCTCGCCGTTGGCGAGACAGCCGCCGTCGGTGTTGATCGGCAGCCTGCCACCCAGATTGGTCTCGCCCATCTGGATCATCCGCTCCTGATCGCCGTCGGCACACAGGCCGGTCTCGGCCATGTGCATGATCTCGGCGCCGCTCTCGGTGTCCTGCACCTGGGCGAAGGAGATCTCGTCCGGCGACACGCCCGCCATCTCGAACGCACCCTTGGCCGCGGCCACGCTCGGGCTGTCGCCACGATCGGGCGACAACCACGAGTTGAACACCTCGAAGCTGCCGAACGGCCGGCTCCGCAGCACGGCCGACTTCAGGTACACCGGCTTCGACGTGTACTCCTTCGCCCGGTCGGCGTTGGCCAGGACCAGCGCCACGCCACCCTCGCCCGGTGAGCAGAACATGTACTGCGTGAGCGGTTCGCTGAGCATGGCCGCGTTCAGCACCTCGTCCTCGCTCATCGGCTTCCGCCGCCAGGCGTTCTCGTTCTTCGAGCCGTTCTCGAAGTTCTTCACCGCGACCTTCGCGAGCGTCGAACGGGTGATGCCGTACTGGTGCATGTAGCGCTGGATCTTCATGCCGAAGAACTGGGTCGTGAGCATCAGGCCGGTGTCGCCGTACCACTTCTCGAGACCGAAGGCCGCCGGGTCGGGGTCGAACGCGCCGCGGGGGTGCTTGTCGAACCCGATCGCCATCACCAGGTCGGCAGCGCCGGCCTTGATCGCGTTGTAGCCGCTGATCAGCGCGCTGCCGCCCGTGGCACATCCGTTGGCGACGTTGATGAACGGCAGGCCGGTGAGGCCGAGCATGCTCACCATGGTGTCGGCGTTGCCCGCGGCCGACGAACCGCCGAACGCGTACTGCACGTCGCTCCACTCGACACCCGCATCGGCGAGCGCGGCGCGTGCCGCCACCGCACCCTGCTCCATGCCGGACAGCTCGTGGCGACCGAAGGGGTGGATACCGATGCCGACGATGGCGACGTCACTCATGAGTTGGCTCCGTTCTCGGGGTGCTGGACAGGGGCGAAGGCGTAGGTGAGGACCTCGCGGCCCTCGGCGTCGATGGCGAAGGGGACGACGACCATCTCCATCTCCATCCCGATCTCGATCTGGGCGGGATCGCTGACGGTGAGCCGACTCTCGACGATCACTTGGTCTCCGAGCTGGATGTAGCCGACACCGTACGGCTTGAAGTCCTTCGGGCTCTCGGTGCCGATGTACGGCGGGTTCTTCGGCGGGAACCCCTGGATGGTCCAGCTCCACAGCGTGCCGCGTCGCGGCAGGAGCACGTCCTCGGCCACCCGTGACGCGGTCTTCGGGCATGCACCCGCACGAGGGAACACCGTGACGCCGCTCTCCGGGAAGTGACTCCCGATGAGCTGTGGTTCGTCGGAGGGCCAGGTGAACACACCTTCGGCCACGAGCACCTGTTCAGACATGGGCCGATCCTCGCACGTACCATGTCGTGCCCTTCAACCGAGCCACCCGCCGCGGGGACAGCTCGCGGGACCAGAGGAGGAACCCGATGCAGTGGACCGTCCACGGTGAACGGACCATCTACGACAGCCCCTGGGTGCGGCTCGCACTCACCGACGTCGAGATCCCCGGGGGCGACCGGTTCGAACACCACGTGGTGCGCATGCCGGCGCAGGCGGCAGGCACCGTGGTGCACGATCCCGACCGCGGCGTGCTCCTGCTGTGGCGACATCGCTTCACGACGGACACCTGGGGGTGGGAGGTGCCCGCCGGCCGCATCGACGAGGGCGAGACACCCGCACAGACCGCCGTCCGCGAGACCGTCGAGGAGACCGGCTGGCAGCCGGGACCCGTGCGACACCTCACCACCTACTTCCCGCACAACGGCTCGAGCGACGCCACCTTCCACCTGTTCGAGGCCGCCGGCGCCGAACACCTCGGCCCCCCGAGCGATCCGAGCGAGAGCGACCGCGTGGAGTGGGTGCCGTTCACCGTCGTACGCGACGAGATCCGTGCAGGTCGGGTCGGCGACGGTCTGTCGCTCACCGCCCTGCTGTGGTGGTTCACCTTCGCCGCAGGCACGACCGCCTGACGCATCGATCGAGGCCCGCGGTGGGGCAACGCCGAAGTTCCCCTCAAGAAACCGTCAAGTCCGGTCGATGGATGACATCGATGAGGCTGCCCACAGCCCGACCGGCCGGGAGAGGCCACGAAAGGAAACACGATGAGCACGACGAAGAAGTTCGCAGCGGCGGCGATCGCAGCGGTCAGCCTGCTGGCCGCCTGCGGGGGTGACGACGGGGGCGACAGCGCCGACGGCCGCGACGTCATCACCGGTCAGCTCATGGAGGTCATCGGCACCGACGGTGCCGAGGCCGACGAGGACTGCGTGCGCGACGTCGTGGCCCAGCTGTCCGACGAAGACGTCGACGCGATCGTCGCCGCCGGCCCCGACGGTGATCCCGACGTCAGCGCCGAGGCCGAGGACATCGGCATGAAGCTCGCCGAGTGCGTCACCGATTTCGGCGACAGCCTCGACAGCGTCGAGCCCGGCGACGTCGACATCCCCGAGGGCGTCCAGGTGACCGACGCGATGGTCGATGCGATGGTGGCCCAGATGGAGGCGAGCGGCATGACCGTCGATCGCGACTGCATCGGTGAGGCGCTCGAAGGCCAGGACCTCGCCGCGCTCGCGGAGAACGCGATGACGCCCGAGGTCATGCAGTCGTTGATGGGTTGTGTCACGCCCTGAGGACGCCGCGCCGGACGTCGTCGAGCGCTCGAACGCCTGACGTCCGAGCCGTCACTTCATCAAGGTGCCGGCGAGGAATCGTTTGAGGACGGCGACCGCGTCGGCATGACGCACGGAATCTCCGGTCTGGTTGCTGAACCGCGCCAGACCGGAGAGCACCGCGTTCAGCAGGTCCTCGAGGGCCGCCGCAGTGATGTCGTCCTGCAGCTCACCCCGCGCCTTCGCATCGGCGGCGAGGCCCTGCAAGAACCCGGTCGTGACGGCGTTGCTGGCCCGCAGGAGGTCGCGCAGCTCCGGATGGCGCTGCGCCTCGCTCGCGACACCGACCACGAAGCCGGCGATCGAGGGATCCTCGCGGTTGAGCTCGACGGCGGTGTCGAGCACCGCGCCGAATCGGGCAACGAGCGTGTCGTAGGGAGCGATCGCCTTCTCGAACGCGCCGTAGACGATCCCCTGCACCTCGGCGTACACCGCCACGTAGAGGTCGGCCTTCGACGGGTAGTAGTGGTAGATCGCCCCGGTCGTGATCCCCGCCGCATCGGCGATGTGCCGGTTGGTGGTGGCGTCGAAGCCGTCGCGTGCGAACGCCCGTCGGGCCACCTGCAGCAACCGCTCGTGCGTCTCCGCGGACGCAACGTCCTTCGGACGTCCCAACCGCTTCACGGGTTGTGCCTTGCGGGGCATCAGCCCTGCTGCTTCTCGTCCTTGGCGGGCCGCTTCGGACCCGGATCGACCGGGATGCCGAACCGCACGCGGTTGTGCGCATGGGCGAGGTGCTGGATGGAGAACGCCGACCGCAGCGCCGTCCACTGGCCCTGCGCCTCGAGCGTCTGGTTCACGCTCTCCTTGGCCAGCTTCAGGGCGAAGCTCGGCCGCAGCGCCATTCGACCCGCCATCGACATCACGAACGGTCGCAGGTCGGCGGCCGGCACGACATGGTTCACCATGCCCAGCCGGTGCGCCTCCGCTGCGTCGACCCAGTCGCCGGTGAAGAGCAACTCCTTGGCCTTGCGTGCACCGAACTCCCACGGGTGGGCGAAGTACTCGACGCCGTTGACACCCATGCCCACCACGGGGTCGCTGAACAGCGCGTCGTCGGCGGCCACGATCACGTCGGCGACCCACAACAGCATGAGCCCACCAGCGATGGTCTTGCCCTGTGCGGCGGCGATGAGCGGCTTGGGGATGTTGCGCCACCGCCAGCACATCTGGAAGTAGACCTCCTCCTCCCACGCCATGTGGCCCTCCTGGCCCTCGCGGCCGTAGCCACCGTGGGTGGAGACGAGGTCGAAGTCGCGGTGGCTCTCGGTGTCGCGCATGTCGTGACCGCTGCAGAAGTGCGGACCGTCGGCCTGCAACACGATCACCTTCACGTCGCTTCGTCGCGAGGCGTCGTCGAACGCCGCATTCATCTCGTACGTCATCCGCTTGTTCTGCGCATTGCGGCTGTCGGGACGGTCGAGCGTGACCACCGCGATGCCGTGCTCGCCGGGTTCGACGATCTCGTAGCGGATCGTCTGCAGGGCATCGAGCGAGACGCTCATGCGTGGTCCTCCGAAGCGTTGGCCGCCGTCGCCGAAGGGTTCGGGACGAAGGTGAGATGCAATCCTGACAGGCCGCGGAGCGTCATCGACAGCTCGCGACGCACGGGCTGCTCGACCGAGTCGTCGATCGCCCAGTCGGCCGCCCGGCCGAGCAGGGTCTCGAACGCGATACGCCCCTCGCTGCGGGCGAGTGCCGCACCCGGGCAGAAGTGCGGGCCCTGTCCGAACGCGAGGTTCGTACGGGCGTTGGCGCGAGCGTGGTCGAAGCTGGCCGCGTCGGGGTACTTCGCGTCGTCGCGGTTGGCGCAGCCGTACATCATCATGAGGACGGAGCCGGCCTCGATGGCCACACCGCCCACCTCCACGTCGACCTTGGCCACACGGGGCAACATCTGCACCGGGCTCTCGAGTCGCAGGGCTTCCTCGACGAGGTTCGGGATCAGCGAGTGATCGGCCTGCACCGCCGCCATCTGCTCGGGATGCTCGAGCAGCAACAACATGCCGGCCGCGATCATCTTGGTGGTCGTCTCGTTCCCGGCGACGAGCAGTTGCTCGATCACGCTGAGCAACTCGGTCATCTCGAGCCGCTCGCCGGCCCGCTCTCCCCCGTCGAAGCGGGCGTGCACCAGGTCGCTGAGCAGGTCGTCGCGCGGCGCAGCCTCCCGTTCACGGCACCGCTCGGCCATGTAGTGCTGCATCTCGACCCGGCTGCGAGCGCAGGCGAGCTGTTGCTCGGGCGTGAGCAACCCCGACAGCGGCGCGACCGAATCGTCGCTCCACTGCTTGAACCGTGGCATGTCGGCCCGGTCGACCCCGAGCGCATCGGCGATCACGGTGAGCGGCAGGCCGACGGCGAACTCGGTCACCAGTTCGACTCGGCCTCGATCGATCCAGGCGTCGACGAGGTCGTCGGCGATGGTCCTGATCGAGTCCTCGAGCTGTGCGACCCGCTTGGGCAGGAACGCCTTGTTGACCAGCGCTCGGAACTGGGTGTGCACCGGTGGATCGGCGGTGAGCAGCGTGCTCACGCGCCCATAGCCCTCGGCCTCGATCGCCCTCAGTTCGTCGCTCGGCGGACCCGACACGAACGAGTTGCGCATGTCGCTGCTGAACCGTTCGGTGTCGCGAACCACCGACAGCACGTCCTCGTACCGGCTGACGACGAAGAAGCCCATCGGCGTGCGGTGCACCGGGGCCTCGTCGCGCACGCGCCGATAGAAGTCGTACGGGCACTCGAGCACCTCGGGGCTCACGAGGATCTCGTCGGTCACGCTCATCAGGCACCGCCTTCCCGGTAGTCGCCGAAGGCCTTGTCGCGCTCGGAGAGCGCGGTGGTGACGCCCTTGGAGAACTGGGCGAAGTACTCGCGCGAGCTGCGCTGGTGGAAGCCGAGAGCGTTGATGTCGGCGGTGGCGCGCATGCCGTCGCGCATGCCCATGGCCTCCATGGCCCGGTGCACCACACGCTTGTTCAGCGCCTGCAGGTCGGGCGGCACCTTGGCCACCCGCTCGGCGATCTCGAGCACCCGCTCATCGAGTTCGGCCGCGTCGAAGGCGCGGTTGGCGAACCCGGCCTCGACCGCCTCGTCACCGCTCATCGAATCGCCCGTGAGCATCGCCTCCATCGCCCGGCGCATGCCGAGCAGCCAGACGTGCCACGCCATGTCGGGGGAGCTCATGCTGCGCACCGGCGGGTAACCGATCTGGGCGTCGTGGGCGACGTAGACGAGGTCGCACGCCGTCGCCAGCTCGGTGCCACCGGCGAGGCAGAACCCGTGCACCTGGGCGATGATCGGTGTGGCCAGGTCCATCATCTGGAACCAGCCGTGGAGCACGTGGCGAGCCCAGCCGCCGTCGGCCTTCGTGATCGGCCACGGCAGCGGCTCGTTCGGATCCTGGGCGAGGTCGTACCCGGCGCTGAAGCAGGGCCCTGCGCCACGGATGACGATCACCCGGATCTCTGGATCGGCGTCGGCAGCGGCGAGCGCAGCGAACAGCTGGGTGCGCAAGCCGTTGGACAGCGCGTTGCGCTTGGTGGGGCGGTTGAGCGTGAGCCGGCGCACCTGTGGTGCAGGATCGTCGGCCAGCACCAACGCCGCCGCGGCATCGGTGACGGCGGTGGCGGCGGTGGCGCCCGAGAGGTCAGAGGAGTCAGCCAATGGTCCGGTTCCCTTCCCAGTACGGCGCGCGCAGCGCCTTCTTGTTGACCTTGCCCATCGCGTTGCGGCCCACGGTGCTCACGATCTCCACGGTGCGCGGGCACTTGTAGCCGGCGAGCTTCGACCGGCACAGTGCGATCAGCTCCTCGGGCGTCGGCGGGTCGTTCGGGTCGAGGGGCACCACGAGCCCCTTCACCGCTTCTCCCAGGTCGGGATCGGGCACGCCGATCACGGCGACGTCGGCGACCTTCGGGTGCTCGTGCAGCACCGCCTCTGCCTCGGCGGGATAGATGTTCACGCCGCCGGCGACGATCATGTCGCTGAACCGGTCCGTGATGTAGACGAACCCGTCGAGGTCGACGTAGCCGATCTCGCCGATGGTGAACACGCCGGGGCGCAGGTGCGCCTTCGCCGTCTTGTCCGGGTCGTTCGGGTACACGATGCCGCGCCCGGTGCTGTCCTCGAAGTACAGCCGCCCTTCGGTGCCGGCCGGCACCTCCTGGTCGGCGTCGTCGACGACGATCGCGCGGGTGAACGGCGGGATCACGCGCCCGACGCTGCCGGGATGCTCGAGCCAGTCCTGACTGCCGATGCTGCAGATCGTGCCGACCTCGGTCGCGCCGTAGGCGTCGTTGAGGATCGGGCCGAACCAGTGGATCATCTGGTGCTTCACGTCGATCGGGCACGCCGCGCCGGTGTGCGACATCAGCTTCATCGACGACACGTCGTAGCGCGCCTTCACGTCGGCCGGGAGTTCGAGCATCCGCTTGAAGTGTGTGGGGACCATCACGGTGGTCTCGCAGCGATACGTGTCGATCGCCTCGAGCACCCGCTCGGGGTGGAAGCGTCCGAGCACCACCACCGGTGTGCCGGCGGCGAGGGTGCGCATCCCCGACAACGGACCGGTGTGGTACATCGGGCCCACCACGAGGTGCGTGCCGAACTGGGCGAACCGGCTCTGCTGGAGGGCGGCCACGTGCTCGACGACGGTGGCGCCACCGGCGAACATCGACGGCGCCAGGTCGACGCCTTTCGGGAACCCGGTCGTGCCGCTCGTGTACATCAGGTTCGGTCGCGGTGCGACGTCACGCCGGGGTTCGTCGGCGGACGAGCCCTCGAGCCACGTCTCCCAGACCGTCGCGCCGGCCTCGGCCGCGCCGGGGCTCCGCCACGCGATGACGGTGGGGACACCGGCCTGCCGCGCGGCGTCCATGCCGCGCTCGAGGTTCTCGGACCCGACGAACAACACCGTCGTCTGCGAGTCGCGCAGGATGTACGCGGCCTCGTCGGCGTTGAGGTGGAAGTTCACCGGCACCGAACTCGCGCCGGCGAGCAGGGCCCCGAGATGGGCGAGCACCACCTCGGTCGCGTTCTCCGCGTACACCGCCACCCGTCGCGCCTCGCCGAGATCGAGGGCGTGGAGGCCATTGACCACCCGGTTGAGCACGTCGTCGACCTCGGCCCATCGCAGGGCCACCCGGTCGTCGCGCAGTGCGATCTCGTCAGGGCGCTCACGCGCCCGGTCAGCGGCGATCAACGCCATGCCATCCCCCTCATTGCCCCTCGTCGCCCCTCGTCGCGCATCTCGCGCGGCTCGACCGAATCTAACCACCCGGTCAATTCGTGCACGCACCGGACCCCAGGCATGCTCACGCGCCCGGACGCGACGAGGCCCGCCCCGAAGGGCGGGCCTCGCTCGACGATGCGCCGGGGGTCACGGACCCCGGTGCGATGTCAGGTGCTCGGGATGGAGCCCCTGGAGTGGTTCAGCTCTCGAACTCGGTGATCAGCTCGCCGAGGTCGGAGAACGTCGCCGTGTCGGCGTCGTAGGTGATGACGGTGAGCGACTCGGCGAGGAACGGATCCTCTTCACCGCTCATCTTGTCGACGACGCCCTCGCGAGCGAGCGACGGCGTGAACTCGAAGTTGCGGGCGGCGTTGATGATCGACGCACGGGTCAGACCCTCGGGCGATGCCGCGGCCTGGGCCAGGATCGCCACGGTGACCTCACCGGTCGTCCAGCCGGCACCGGCGGTGGTGATGATGTCGCCCTTGCCGAGGCTCTCCATGTACGCAATGTACTCGGCGACGGCCGGGATCTCGGCGTTGGCCGGGTCGGTGATGTCGACGAGGTTGCCGCTCGTGATCAGGCCGTCGGCCGCGGCGCCGGCGGCACCGAGGATGAGGCTGCTGGCGCAGGTGTTGGTCACGTAGGTGGCCGGGGTCCAGTCGGCGTTCTGCGCCTTGGCGTTGGCCATCTCCGTGAGGAACGAGATGCACCCGGCGCCGAGCGGCACGGCGACGACGACGTCGGCACCTTCGCTGGCGATCGTGGTGACCTGCGACGTCGGCGGGTTGGAGTCCGTCGCCTCGATCGTCTGCTCGCCCAGGATCTCGAGGCCGAACTCGTCGGCGACGTCCTTGAACGCCTCGGCGTAGGTCTGGCCGAACTCGTTGTTCACGTAGAACAGCGAGACGGTCGCGCCGTCCGGGAAGTCCTTGGCGATCTGCGCCGCGTACACCCGCGACTCGACCGTGTACGGCACCAGGATGCCGGTGGTCCACGGGTAGTCGGCCACCTGGCCCCACGCCGGCGAACCGGTGAGGGCGTTGAGCTGCGGGATGCACTCGTCGTTCAACAGATCGCGCACGGCCGCGTTGTTCGGCGAGCCGATGATGCCCGAGAAGATGTGGGCGCCGGCGTCGATCTGGGTGTTCACGGCACCCGGGGTGAGCTCGGGGTTGTACTGGTCGTCCTCGATGGCGACCTCGATCGTGTAGCCGTCGAGCAGGTTGTTCTCGTTGGCGTACTGGATGTAGGCCTCGAAGCCGTCCTTGACCGGGGCGAAGGCCGCAGCGGCGACGCCGCCGGTGAGCGGCATGGCCGAACCGATCTTCACGGTGCCCTCGATGGGGGCGTTGGCCGAATCGGGATCGATGCAGTCGTCGGTGTTGACGGCCCAGCCCTCGGCGGCGGGCGCCTCGGTGGTGGCCGGGGCCTCGGTGGCCTCAGGTGCTTCCGTCGCTTCCGGTGCCTCGGTCGCTTCCGGTGCCTCGGTGGCCTCAGGTGCTTCCGTGGCCTCGGTGGCCTCGGTCGTCGTGGTGGTCTCCTCGTCGTCGCCACCGCACGCTGCGAGCAGCAGCGCACCGGCGGCGAAGGCGGCGGTCAACGTACGGTGACGTCGGATCATTCGCTCTCCCCCTCTGGAGTTGAATTGGTGGTGGTGTCGGCCACGAGGGCCGGCTTGGCGTCGTGCGCCACACCCGCCGGGCGGGGGACGACACGAACGACTCTCGGACTGTACTGCTTCCACACCCCGACCAAGCCTCTCGGTGCGACGAACATCAGCACGATGAGGATCACGGCGAAGATGCCCGAGCCCGGCGGGATCTTCGACCACCCGAAGAACGGGCGGAGCACACCGGGGATCGCCTCGTCGTCGGCCCACCCACCGGTGCGGTCGGTGACGAACACGTAGAGCGCGGCGCCGATGATCGGCCCCCACAGCGAGCCGGCGCCACCGATCACCATGATGATCAGGAACGTCAGCGACCCGAGGATGGTGAGCGTGGCGATGTCCGGCGACACGGCACCGAGGCGAATCGCGGTGACCGAGCCGGGCAGCGCGCACAGGCCGGCGGAGATGCCGAAGGCGAAGGCCTTCGTCGCCACCAGGTTGACACCCATCACCGCCGCAGCCGTCTCGTTGTCGCGAACGGCGATGAGCGAACGGCCCGCACGGCTCTTCACCACGCCGCGGATCACGAGGTAGACGATGACCGCGATGCCCGCGGCGATCCAGTAGTAGAACGGGATCGCACCCTGTCCGCGGAGGTCGCCGAACGGGTCCCAGCCGAAGATCTCGAAGTTGCGCATCTGGCCGTCACGTCGACCGATGTTGAAGCCGGTCGTGTCGAGCGCGCTGTCGCCGTTCGGGATGCCGGGACCGCCACCGGTGAGCGATTCGAGCTTGGGCCAGCGCAACAGGTTCGGGAACACGAGCGCGAGTGCCAGGGTGACCAGGGCGAGGTACACCCCCTTGATGCGCGACGCCGGGAACGACACCAGCACACCCACCACGAACGCGAACAGGAACGCGACGGGGAAGGTGAGCCACGGGCTCCACTCGTACTTCGACACCAGGATGCCCGTGACGTAGGCACCCGTGCCGTAGAAGGCCGAGTGCCCGATCGAGATCTGGCCCGTGTAGCCGAGGATGAGGTTGAGCGCCATCGCCGCCGACATGAGCGTGAGCGCTTCGGTGGCCGACGTGACGAGGCCGTTGCTGCCCTTGGTGGGGATCCACAACATGATCGCCACCACGATCGCCGCGGCGAGGAGGCGCAGCACCCAGTGGCCGATGCTGCCTTCTTTGATGGTGACCAGCGACTTCATACCCGCTCCACCTTCGCCGTGCCGAACAGGCCGGACGGTTTGACCATGAGGACCACGAGGATCACGATGAATGCCACGGCGAGCTTCATCTCCTGGCCGATGAAGCCGATGTAGCCGGCGGCCATGTTCTCGATCACGCCGATCGCCAGTCCGGCGATGACGGCACCGCCGGGCGAGTCGAACCCGCCCAGCGTGGCTGCGGCCGACCCGTAGATGAACACCGTGAACATCAACCCGAGGCTCACGCTGTTGTTGATGCCGGCGAACACGACACCGCCCAGGGCACCGATCGCGGCGGCGAGGCCCCAGCTGACCATCAGCACGGTGTTGACCCGGATGCCGACGAGCTTGGCGCTCTCGGCATTGCTCGCCACGGCCCGCATCGCGAGTCCGAACTTGGTCTTGTTGAACAACAGGAACAGCAGGCCGGTGATCACGAGGGTGAGCAGCAAGACGCCGAGGGACTGATAGCGGATCGCAGCGCCGAACACCTTGACGAAGTCGTCGGGCTGGTCGGGGAACAGGCTCGGGTACTGCTGCTGCTTCGACCCCACGCCAGAGTTGGGCAGCACCTGGTCGCCCCAGATCGCGCCCGACAGCCAGTTGAGCAGTTGGAACAACCCGATCGTGACGATGAAGACCGCGAACGGCGATTTCTTCGAGATCGGTCGGACGAGGCCGACCTCGGCGACCGCGCCGATCACGAAGCCGGTGGCGAGGCCGATCACCAGGGCGATGCCGATCGGCAGCCCCCACTCCCCCATCTGGTACACGACGTACGCCGCGAACAGCGCCATCTCACCCTGGGCGAAGTTGAGGTGACCGGTACCTCGGTAGATGATCACGAGACCGAGCGCGATCAGTGCGTAGACGCTCCCCGAGCTGAGGCCGTCGACGAGTCGTTGCAGGAACAGTGCCATTCAGATCCCCCGTCAGAAACCCAGGTACGCCTTGCGGATGGAGTCATCCGCACTCAGCTCGGCAGCGGAACCACTGGCGACGATGCGCCCGGTCTCGATGAGGTACACACGATGCGCCATGTGCATCGCCAGGTTGGCGTTCTGCTCGACGAGCAACACCGACAAGCCCATCTCGCGGTTGAGCCGCTCGATCACCGCGAACAGCTCCTGCGTGATGAGCGGCGCGAGGCCGAGGCTCGGCTCGTCGCACAGCAACAGCTTCGGCCGCGCCATCAACGCGCGGGCGATCGCCAGCATCTGCTGTTCACCGCCGCTGAGGCTGCCGGCTCGTTGTGCCCGACGCTCACGCAGGCGGGGGAACACGTCGAACCACCGATCGATGTCGGCGTCGATCTCCTTGTCGGAGCGGATGTAGGCACCGCAACGAAGGTTGTCCTCGACGTTCAACTCAGGGAACGTGCCGCGCCCTTGCGGCACCTGGGCGATGCCGGCCCGCACGATCGCGTCGGGCGTCGCCCGGGCGATGTCGGCCCCTTCGAAGTGCACCTCGCCGCTGCGGCCGATCATGCCGCTGATGGCACGCATGGTGGTGGTCTTCCCTGCGCCGTTCGCACCGAGCATGACGACGATCTCGCCGGCCTCGACCGTGAGCTCGACGTCGTGGAGGACGTTGATCGGGCCGTATCCGGCCTTCAGGTGGGAGACGGACAGCAGGCTCATTCGGTGGTCCCCAGGTAGGCGGCGATGACACGTTCGTCGGCCTGCACCTGCGCCGGTGTGCCCTCGGCGATCTTGCGGCCGAACTCCATCGCCACGACCTTGTCGCTGATGCCCATCACCATCGACATGTGGTGCTCGACGAGCAGGACGGTGAGGTCGAACTGATCGCGGATCGCGACGATCGTGTCGCCGAGCTCGTCGACCTCACCGTGGGTGAGGCCGCTCGCCGGTTCGTCCATCAGCAGGAAGGTCGGGCGGGCGGCGAGCGCGCGGGCGATCTCGAGCCGCTTCAGCGTGCCGAACGGCAGGCCCATGGCCGGCCGGAACATGAGCGGTCCGAGGCCGAGCTGGTGCAGCAGTTCGCCGGCGAACTCGCGGGTCGCGTTGTTCTCCTTGCTCGCACCGATGCGCAACACGGCCCGGGCGAAGCCGACCTTGCCCTGCGAGTGTGCGCCGACCATCACGTTCTCCAACAGCGACATGGTGGGGAACAGCGCGAGATTCTGGAACGTGCGGGCGATGCCGAGGCGGGCGATGCCGTGCGCCGGGGCGTCGATGAGGTTCTGCCCGCGGAACATCACCTGGCCCGACGTGGGTTGGTAGATCCGGCTCACCACGTTGAACATCGTCGTCTTGCCCGCGCCGATCGGGCCGATGAGGCCGCAGATCTGGCCATCCTCGATGTCGAACGACAGCCCGTCGAGGGCGACGATGCCACCGAAGCGGACGGACACGTCCTGTACCTGGAGCAGACTCAAGCCGACCTCATCCCTGACATCCCCCTGACCATCCCTGATCTCCGGGGCCCCGTCCGGGCCCGCAGCGGGTGTGACAGTAGTCGCCGTCCGGGGAGGCCGCTAGTGCCGTGACCGGAAACGTTGGTGGGTCCGCGCGTCCACCACTTGGGGGTCGGGGTCGCGCAGACTTTGTGGATGGCTGAGCGTGTGCAGGTTCGATCGCTCGCACCGGCGGAGGGCAACAAGCTCCTCGGGATCGTGCGGCGCGGGTCGGGGTCGGTGGTGAGGTGGCGGCGGGCGCAGATCGTGTTGTGGTCTGCCCAGGCGATGGATGTCCCGGCGATCGCGAAGATCGCGTTCACGTCCGAGGACCGGGTTCGGGAGGTGATCCACAACTTCAACGCGGACGGGTTCGAGTCGTTGGACCCGAAGTATGCGGGTGGTCGACCACCGAAGTTCACGTTGCCGCAACGCCAGCAGATCAAGAAGATCGCGTTGTCTCGACCGCAGGATCATCGTCTGCCGTTTTCCACCTGGAGCCTGTCGAAGTTGGCGGAGTTCTTGGTGGCTGAGGGGGTGGTCGACGACATCAGCCATGAGGGCCTTCGGGTTCTGCTCCGAGAGGAGGGCGTGTCGTTTCAAGTGATCAAGACGTTCAAGGCGTCGAACGACCCGGACTTCGAAGTGAAGAAGAACCGGATCCTCGAGCTCTACGCGATCGCTGACGGCACCGCCAAGCCCCGCAAGGGTGATCCGACCGTGATCATCTGCATGGACGAGTTCGGACCGTTGAACCTGCAACCCCACCCGGGCAAGCAATGGGCCCCGAAAGCGGCCGGCAAGGGCAACAGCGAGGCTCCTCGCCGGCGGCGTCGGCGGGCGACCTACAACCGTCCCCACGGTGTCCGGCATCTGATGGGCGGCTACGACTTGTCGACCGACCGGCTCTACGGCCACGTCGTCAAGACCAAGGACCGGACCGCGTTCTTGACCTTCGTTCGCTACCTGCGCAGCCTGCACCCAGTCGAGGTGCGAATCGCGATCGTGCTCGACAACTTCAGCCCGCATCTCGCGACCAAGAAGGACCAGCGTGTCGCCGAGTGGGCGGCAGCGAACAACGTCGAGCTCGCCTACACGCCGACCTACTCGTCATGGCTGAACCGGATCGAAGCCCAGTTCCAAGCACTGCGCTACTTCACCCTCGATGGCACCGACCACGGCTCCCACCGCGAACAAGCATCGATGATCCGCCGCTACGTCCACTGGCGCAACCGCCACGCACACGACCAAGCACTACGGCAGCTCATCAACCGCGCAAACGTTGCCTGACACGGCACTAGCCCGGTTCGTCGTCCCGTGGGCGCCGCCCATACGGTGTCCGCCCGTGAGCACCGACGTCACCCAGGACCTCCCCGATCTGGAACAGTTCCGCAAGGAAGCGCGAGCCTGGCTCGAGGCGAACGGCGAGCCGTTGCCCGTGGTCGAGGTCACCGAGACCGACGAGGAGGACCCCAGCGTCGTCTGGGGCCAGGGCAGCGACGACGTCGCCGTCTTCCACAACCTCGACGAGGCCGAGGAACAGCGCCGATTGCTGGCCTGCCAGCGGTGGCAGCGACTCAAGTTCGACGCCGGCTACGCGATGCTCAACTGGCCCGTCGCACTCGGCGGCCGTGGCCTGCCGAACTCGTACGTGCGCGCCTACCTCGCCGAGGAGTCGCGGTTCTCCGTCCCGTCGGCCGGTGAACTGCCGCCGACCTCGATGGGCCTCATCGCCACCACCATCGCCGCCTTCGGCACCGACGAACAGCAGCAGCGCTTCATCGCCCCGCTCATGCGCCAGGACATCTGGGGTTGCCAGCTGTTCAGCGAGCCGTCCGCCGGCTCCGACCTCGCCTCGCTCACCACCCGGGCCACGCGCGACGGCGACGAGTGGGTGCTCAACGGTCAGAAGGTCTGGACGTCCGGCGCGATGTTCGCCCAGTGGGGTCTCGCGATCACCCGTCACGACTTCGACGTCCCCAAGCACAAGGGCATGACCGCGTTCTTGGTGCCGTTCGACGCACCCGGCGTGGAGGTGCGCCCCATCAAGCAGATGAGTGGCGGCGCCAACTTCAACGAGGTGTTCCTCACCGACGTCCGACTGCCCGACTCGCTTCGGCTCGGCCCGGTGGGCGAGGGCTGGCGCGTCGCACTCACGTGCCTCGGATTCGAGCGCGACCACTCGGCCGGCAGCAGCAGCGCCCACACGGGTGGCGGCTACAAGCAGGCACTCGCCGCCGCCCAGCACTTCGGCGTCGCCGGCGACCCGCTCGTCCGCCAGGACCTCGCCGACCTCTACATCCAGCACAAGGTCGCACAGTTCACCAACCGTCGCGCCGCCGCCGCGCTCAAGGCCGGGCAGACACCGGGCCCCGAGGGCTCGCTCGGCAAGCTGATGTGGACCGCGAACATGGAGCGCACGAGCCACGTGATCTCCAAGATCCTCGGCACTCGCCTGGTGGCCGACACCGGCGAATGGGGCACCTACGCCTGGAGCGAGCACGTCCTCGGTGCCCCCGGCTACAAGATCGCCGGTGGCTCGGACGAGATCCAGCGGAACATCATCGGCGAGCGCGTCCTCGGCCTGCCCGCCGAGCCCCGCGTCGACAAGGACCTGCCCTTCAGCGAGGCGCAGCGCGCCGCTCGCGCCTGACGCGCCTGACGCGCCGCAGGCGCTGCACTCGACCCTGGAGCAGCAGGGTGCGGACCGGGTCCACTCGGCCGACGTGTCCCGGATCACCCGATCTTCCGCTTGATGTTGCGCGGGTGCCTGCCGATGACCTGGGCGTGAGCGTGACGGGCGTGATGACGACGAGGGACGTGGCGGGTGCCGCCGACACGGGTGACGCCGGCCGCAGCCGGCTCGAGGGTGCGATCGGCGACGGCATCGGTGTGGCGACGGGCCCGTTCCCGCGGCACTTCGGTGCCAGGTTGGTGGCGGAACGGCGTCGGTCGCGGCGGCCCCTGTGGGTCGTCGCCACTCGCGGCAAGGGCGAGTTCACCCTGCGCGACCTGCGCGATGCCGAGGCAGGCCTCCTGCCGCTCGACGCCGCGACCGTCGTCCGCCTCGCCGACCTGTACGGGGTGGCGGTCCGAGAGGCCCTCCCCCCGATGGCCCGCGGGCTCGAGATCCGTCAGGGTTCGCTCCACGCCGGCGGGGTGAGCGTCGACTACCGGCCCGGCGACACGCGGTCGATGGTCGACGCCTACTTCAGGCTGGCGCGCACACTCCGGTCGATCGACGACGAGACGGCACCGGTGCCGATCCGCCACGACGACCTGGTGGCGATGGTCGAGCACCTCCGCGGCGGCGACCCTGCCGCCCGGTACCTCCAGAGCGTGCTCGTGATGGCCACCGCGGAGCGCCGGGTGGTCGTCGGCAGCCTCGTCGCCGGTGCCGCGGCGCTCGATCTCGCCGGGCTGACCGACGAGTCGATCCCCGCGGTGATGGAACGCTCCGTCCTCATCGACGTCATCGAACGCAGCGCGGCTCCCCATCTCGAGCACGCCTCGCCCGGCTGAGCACGCCCGGCTGGGCACGCCCGGTCGGCCCGGCCCGGCGCCCCGGCAGGCAGCGGCCCTCGGGGCCGTCCGTGCGGCCCCTCACACGAGCGTTCCTGCCTCGTCCTGCCCCGAGACACTCAAGTGGGGGCTGGTGGCGTCCGATGAGTCGTCTGATGAGCACCGCCGCTGCCACCACCATCGCCACCGAACCGGTCTCCGACGAACGCGTGGCTCGCCGGCTCGCGTTGCTGCTGGCCGAACGGCGGCGGCAATCGGGCATGAGCCTGCGCGCCGTCGCGCGTGCGAGCGGCGGTTCCTTCTCCGCCCGCCGGCTCAAGCTCATCGAGGCTGCTCGCGAGCCGCTCACGCGCGCCGAGGCCGACGAGGTCGCCCGCCTCTACGGGATCGATCTCGCCGTCGTCACCCCCGATCGCCTTCCACTCGAGATCGACTCCCGCGGCGTCATCTCCACCGGCGGCTCGGCCATCTCCTTCGATCCCGGCGACGTCGAGTCCCTGCTCACCAGCTACCTGCGCCTGGTGCGGTCGATGCGCGGGCAGGAACGGCCACAGGCGATCGAACTCCGCCGCAACGACGTCGACGTGCTCGCGCTCTATCTCGAGCAGCCGGGCGAACTCGTCGTCGAACGGCTCGCCGCACTGATGGGCGCGACGCAACTGCAGCGCCGCGTGCTCGCCGGCATGTTCGTCGCCGGCGCGATGGTGATCGGCTTGTCGGCGGCGGCGGCAGCGAACCTGCAGGCCGCCGAACACGCGAGTGGCTCCACCGGCGCGGACCGCCCGGCGTCTGCCGAAACGGCGACCGCCGCCGACTGGCTCGACTGAGCCCGGCGTGGCCGCCTGCGCGGCCTACTCGATCGAACCGATCTGGGTGCCGACGTCGTACGTCTCGCCCTCTTCACCCGTGATGCGGACGACGCCGGCGACGGGCGCCTCGATCTCGTTCTCGACCTTGTCGGTCTCGATGCGGTAGAGGATGTCGCCCGGCTGGACGGTGTCGCCATCGGCGACGAGCCACTCGACGAGCGTGCCTTCGGACATCGAGACGCCGAGCTTGGGAATGCTGATGGGGGTCGACATGACGGGCTTTCTAGCCGACGGGCGTGCGAAGCTACGAAACGTGAGCACCCCCACCGTCACCTCCGCCTCCCCGACGCCCGACGCACCCGAGGTGACCGGTCCGGCCGACGGCGCCGACGAACTGCTCCCCTGGCACCGGAACCCCGTGAACCTGCTCGCGATCCTGCTCGCGGTGGCCGTGCTGGCCGGCGGGTTCGGCTGGGTCATCGGCAACAACACGGCGATCGACGACCCGAACGCGACCGACATCGGGTTCATGCAGGACATGCGCGTCCATCACGAGCAGGCCATCCAGATGGCGTTCATCTACCTGAACGACGACGACACCGACGTCAACCTGGCGATCGTCGCCCGCGAGATCCTCATCGGCCAGAACATCGAGATCGGCCGGATGATCCAACTCCTGCGCGACTTCGGCGAGTCCGAGGTCAACGAGACCGATCTGGGCATGACCTGGATGGGCGGTCCCGTGGCGCTCGACCGGATGCCCGGCATGGCCACCGAGGCGGACCTCGAGGCGTTGGCGGCGGCGACGGGCGACGAGGCGAACGCCCTGTTCGTGCAACTCATGTCGGCACACCACCAGGGCGGCATCCACATGGCCGAGCACGCCGCCACCCACGCCGCAACCGACGAGGTGCGGCTCATGGCGTCGCAGATGGCGTCGAGCCAGGCCGAGGAGATCGCCGAGATGGCCCGTCTGCTCGACATCTCACGCGAGGGCTGACCCTCGGCCCGACCGTCGCCGGATCATGCCGGGCGCGACCGGGGGCTGCCGGGAGGTGCCGAAAATGCCGGGACGGGGCCGCCCGAAGGCGACCCCGTCCCGATGCGCCGCGTCAGAGCGTCTTGCGGATCGCTGCTTCGATGTCGTGCACCTGCGGGAGGAAGTCGCTCTCCAGGTTGTTCGCGTACGGCACGGGCGTGTTCGCGCCACCCACGCGCTGCACGGGCGCGGCCAGTTCGGAGAAGAGCTCCTCGTGGATCCGGCTCGACAGCTCGGCACCGAAACCGCACTTCTGCACGGCCTCGTGCACGATGACCGCGCGCTTGGTCTTGTGGACCGAGCGGAACACGGCCTCCTCGTCGCAGGGCACGAGCGTGCGGAGGTCGACGACCTCGCAGCTGATGCCCTCCTCGGCGAGCTTGGTCGCCGTCGCCAGGCAGTCGTGCACCTGGCGCCCGTACGACACGAGCGTGACGTCGGTGCCCTCGCGCTTCACGTCGGCCACGCCGAACGGGATGCGGTAATCGCCGGGGGGCACCGGGCCGCCGTAGCGCTTGACGTCCCAGTACATCATCATCTGCTCGATGAACAGCACCGGGTCGTCGTCGAAGATCGCCGTGAGCAGCAGGCCCTTCGCGTCGGCGGGCGTCGACGGCATCGCGACCTTGATGCCGGGGGTGTGGATCATCCACGCCTCGAGCAGCTCGGAGTGCTGGGCGCCGAACCCACGACCGGCACCGGCGGAGGTGCGGATCACCATCGGCACCGGCGTCTGACCGCCCGACATGTACCGGATCTTGCCTGCGTGGTTGGTGACCTGGTCGAGGCACACGGCCATGAAGTCCATCATCATGATCTCGGCAACCGGGCGGTACCCGGCGATGGCCGAACCGACGGCGGCACCGATGATGGCGGCCTCGGAGATCGCGGTCTTGCGGACGCGATGGGTGCCGTACTTGGTCGACAGCCCCTTCGTCACCTTGTAGACGCCGCCGGACGGCTCGGCGATGTCCTCACCGAGGAGGTACACCTTCGGGTCGAGTTCCATGGCGATGTCGAGCGCCTGGTTGATGGCACCCGCGAACGGCATCACGGGGTGTTCCACTGCCTGGCTGGTTTCGATGGTGTCGGTCACTGCTGGGCCTCCGCGTAGACGTCGGTGTAGAGCTCGGCCGCGTCGGGGAACGGGCTGTTCATCGCGAACTCGACGGCGTCGTCGATCGCGGCGGTGATGACCTCTTCGATCTCGGCCAGGTCGCCCTCGGAGGCATGGCCGTTGGCGAGCAGCCACTCGCGGTAGAGCACGACCGGGTCGGCCTCCATCGCTGCCTTGCGCTCGTCTTTGTCCATGTACTCCATCGCGTCGCCCATGAGGTGGCCGTAGAAGCGGTAGGTGCGGGCCTCGACGAGCGTCGGACCCTCGCCGGCGCGGGCACGGGCGATCGCCTCGCCCATCACCGTCCACGTCGCCACCGGGTCGTTGCCGTTCACCGTGACGCCCGGCATGCCGTAGGCCGCCGCACGCTCGCTGATGAACTCGACGCCGGTCGACATCGCCATCGGCGTGTGCTCGCCGTAGAGGTTGTTCTGGCAGACGAACACGACCGGCAGCTTCCACACGGCGGCCATGTTGAGGCCCTCGTGGAACGCACCGATGTTCGACGCGCCGTCACCGAAGTTGACGACGGTGACCTGATCGGTGCCGTCGAGCTGGGAGGCGATGCCGAAGCCGTTGGCGATCGGGATGCCCGAGCCGACGATGCCGGTCGTGACCATGAGACCCGACGCCGGGTGGGTGATGTGCATCGGCCCGCCCTTGCCCTTGCAGGTGCCCGTCGCCCGGCCGAGGAACTCGGCCCACAGCTCGCGCAACGGCACGCCCTTCGCGAGGTGGTCGTGGAGACCGCGGTAGATCGTGACGACGTAGTCGTCAGGGCGCAGGTGCACGCCCCAGCCGGCGCTGATGCATTCCTGGCCTCGGGGCGAGTAGTAGATCAGCTGGATCTGACCGCTGGTGAGGAGGCTGCGGAAGCGCTCGTCGCACAGCTTGATCCTGGACTGGATCTCGAACATCGCGAGCAACGTGTCGCGGTCGGGAGCATCGGGTCGTTCGGACATGGGCTGGTTCCTACCAGAGCGACAGCCCCCGTCGAGCATCGTGCGCGTATGCTCGCCCCGATGACTGCGCGCCGGACTCTCGACCGTTCGTCCCTGCGGCGAGGCCGCCGCCGCGCCTGGTTCGGCGCCGCGCTCGCCTCGGTCGCGTTGGTGTCCGCGTGTGGCAATGCCGACCAGGGTGTCACGGCCCGACGCTCCGATGAACAGGTCGCCGTCCAGCCCGACGAATCCGTGCCCGACACGCCGGACGCGCCCGACGACACGACCCCCTCGACCGACCCCGAGAGCCCGCTCGAGCCAACCGAGGACACCACGCCCCCGCCGGCCGACGGCGGCATCATCGACTTCGGCGACACCAAGCCGCAGCAGCCGTACGACAACTTCCTCAACGCCGCGTTCGCCGACATCACCCAGTTCTGGCAGGACAACTACTCGTCGGTGTACGGCGGCACGTTCGAGCCGGTGCAGGGCATCTACGCCCACTACCCGCAGCGGCAGCCGCTGCCGCCGAGCTGCGACGGTCCGGTGCCGTACGAAGCCGTCGAAGGCAACGCGTTCTACACCACGTGCGGCGACATCATCGTCTACGACGACGCGCTGCTCCTTCCCGATCTCGTCGAGCGGCTCGGCGCCGCCGCGGGCGGCGTGGTCGCCGCGCACGAGTACGGCCACGCCGTCCAGGCACGCGCCGGCGTGTTCGACCTCGACCTGCCGACCGTCGACACCGAGCAGCAGGCCGACTGCTTCGCCGGCGCGTGGGCCGCCCACGTGGCGCTCGGCGAGAGCGACACGCTCACGTTCGACGACACCGATGTCAAGAGCGGCATCATCGCGATGATCGAGGTGCGCGACCCGCCCGGCATCGACGTCGCCTCCGACCCGAGTGGGCACGGCAGCGGCTTCGACCGCGTCGGCGCCTTCCAAGAGGGATTCATCAACGGCCTCGCCCGGTGTGCGGGCTTCATCGAGAACCCGAACCCGCGCATCGATCTCGTCTTCCTCGACGAGCAGGACGCGGCGAGCGGCGGCAACCTTCCCTACGAAGAGATCCTCGCCGCCCTCCCACTGGCGCTCGACACGTTCTGGCAGCCGACGCTCGACGCCTCGGGCGTCGCGTTCACGTCGCCGAGCTTCGTCGCCTTCGACCCGAACGGGACGGCGCCCGCATGCGACGGTCAGGCCGTCGAGCAGCTGCGGAACACGGCCACGTATTGCGCCACGAACAACACGATCGTGTACGACGACGTGTTCGTGCAGGACCTCTACGCACGACTCGGCGATCTCTCATTCGGGTACCCCTTGGCCACTGCGTACAGCGACGCCGTGCAGGTCGCGCTGCAGAGCGCACTCACCGGAGAGCCGCGTGCGTTGCTGAACGATTGCCTGGTCGGCGCCTGGATCGTCGACATCGTGCCGGTCGTGAACGCCGACAACACGATCGGGCCGCGCAACCCCAACCAGGAGATCCTGCTCTCGGCCGGCGACCTCGACGAAGCCGTCATCACGGCGATCGCGTTGGGCGACGAGGCTCGCACGACCGATGTGCGAGGCACGGCGTTCGAGAAGATCGACTCGTTCCGGGCCGGCGTCCTCGGCGGCCTGCAGTCCTGCCAGGACCGCATCGGCTGACATGGCCGACGGCGACGTCGGGGCGTCCCAGCCCGCGGACAGCTCCGACAGGCCTGACCGGGACGGCAGCACGGTCGCGGCGCTCGACCTCGGCACGAACAGCTTCCACCTCGTGGTGGCCCGCGTGCGCGGCGCCACCTACGAGGTCGTCACGCGTGAGAAGGAGACCATCCGGCTCGGCCACGGCGGCGGCGACATGAAGGTGCTCGCCGACGACGCGATCGAGCGGGGCGTCAGCGCACTGCGCCGCATGAAGCGCATCGCCGACAGCCATGGCGCGACCGTGCGGGCGGTGGCCACCAGTGCGGTCCGCGAGGCCGAGAACGCCGACGTCTTCATCGGCCGGGCGCGCCGCGACGCCGGGATCGAGGTGGAGGTGATCTCCGGCATCGAAGAGGCCCGCCTCATCCACCTCGGGGTGCTGCAGGCCGTACCGGCGTTCGACCGCCGCCTGCTGCTCGTCGACATCGGCGGCGGTTCCACCGAGGTGCTGGTCGGCGAACGAGGCATCACCCTCGCCGCGCGCAGCTTCAAACTCGGCGCGGTGCGCCTCACCGATCGCTTCTTCCCCGGCGGCAACTGCACGCCACGCGCCGTCGACGAGTGCCGAACCTACGTGAGGTCGACCCTCGCCGGCTTCGAACGCGACGTGGCCAAGCACGGCTTCGAGATCGCGATCGCATCGTCGGGCACCGCCGAGACCGTCGCCGCTCTGGTCGCCGCCCGCCGCGGTGCCGCGGCCCTGCACACCCTCAACCGCTTCGTGTTCGATCGGGCCGAACTGGACGCTGTCGTCGAGGAGTTGACCGCGAAGCGCACCGCGTCGTCACGCGCATCGATCGCCGGCCTCGACGCGCCGCGGGCCGACATCATCGTGGCGGGTGCGATCGTGCTCCAGTGCGTCGCCGAGACGTTCGCGATCCCCGAGTTCACCTTCAGTGACGCGGCGCTGCGCGAAGGGGTGCTGCTCGACACGATCTCGCGCAGTCACGGCGAGGGCGAGGACGACGCCCACCATCTCCGCCATCTCAGCGATCTCCGCCATCTCCGCGACGTGTCGCGCCAGAGCATCGCCGCCCTCGCCGCGCGCTGCGACGACGACGTGGCCCACAGCGCACACGTCGCCCGTCTCGCCCTCCAGCTCTACGACGCCACCGCGTCCCTGCACCGGGTGCCCGACCACTGCCGCGACTACCTCGAGGCCGCTGCCACGCTGGCCAACGTGGGCCTGGTGATCTCGCACAGCAAGCACCACCTGCACTCCTACTACGTCATCCGCAACAGCGAACTCGCAGGGCTCACCGATCACGAGATCGAGATGATCGCCCTGGTCGCCCGCTATCACCGCAAGAGCGCACCGAAGGCGTCGCATCCCGAGTTCCAGGCGCTCGACGCGGACAGTCAGCAGGTGGTCCGCACGCTCGCCGGCATCTTGCGGCTCGCGATCGGTCTCGATCGCAGCCACGACGGCAGGGTGATCTCGCTGCGCGCCACTCGGCGCGGGCGGCGACTGCTGATCGAGGCGATCCATCGGCCCGACGTCGACGTGGGCCTCGAGGTCTACACGGCCCACGAGCGCAGTGCGCTGCTCGAGCAGGTGCTCGGGATGCGGGTCGACGTGCTCGCCGCGACCGGCTGACCGCCCTGTCGAGCCGTCGCGGCGTCAGCCGAGCACGCGAGCGACGAGCGCGGCGAGTTCCACGGGCCGATCGCCTTGGATGCTGTGGCCGGCGCCATCGACCACCTCGACCTCGAGTGCCGGCTGCCGGCGACGTGCCTCGGCGACGTCGTCGTCGTCCACGACGGGCGACAACGAGCCGCGTACGAGCACCAACGGACACGCGATGCGCTCGAAGTCGTCCCACAGCGGCGAGAGCGCCGCCACCGTCGCATCGGGGGCATCGGTCGCACCAGGCGCGTCGGGTTCCGGTGCCTCGGACCGGGCGTGGCTGCTGCGATCGTAACGCCACTGCCAACTCCCGTCGTCGAGCTGCTTCGCGTTGTGGAGGATCCCGCGGCGCAGCGAGCTCTCCGACCGGGTCGGGTTGTGCTCCTGGGTGCGGGCGAGCAGCGACTCGAAGCTCGGGAAGCTCTGCGGACCGTTGACGAAGTCGACGACGGCCTTGGTCTTGGCCCGGTTGACCCCCGGCGTGATGTCGATCATCACGAGCGACCGCACGAGGTGCGGGTGTCGAACCGCCAGTTCCATCGACGTGAGACCGCCCAGGGACATGCCCACCACGAGGCGTGCGTTCGGCGCCAGGGAAGCGATCGCGACGGCGATGTCGTCGGCGAGGTTCATCGGCGAATACGCGCCGTCGCCACGCCAGCCGGAGTGGCCGTGACCGGGCAGGTCGACGGCGACGGCCGACCGCCCCAGCGCCATGATCGTGGTGTCCCACGTGTGCGCGTTCTGCGAACCGCCGTGGACGAACACGACCTCGATCTCGTCCGCCGCCACGTCACCCCACACGAGCGCGCTCACCGCACGACCGTCGCCGACCGCGACCTCCGCCCGCTGTACCGCTGGCGGCCCGTCGTACGTGAGTCCGTACTCGGCGGCGTTCTCGTGGAACAGGCCGAACTCGTCGTAGGGGATGCGCTCGATGGCGGGCGAGGACTCGGCGTCGGACATGGCGACCATGGTGACACCGCGACGCGAAGGCCAGCGGATCGTGCCGCCGTGCCGGTCGAGGATCAGAACGCCGGCGTCAGGGAGCGGCGGTCGTCGGCACCGTCGGCGGTGCGACCGTCGTCGCCGGTGCGGCCGTCGTGGCCGGCGCTGCCGTCGTGGTCGGCGCCGGCTTGGTCGTGGTCGGCGACGGCTTCACCGTGGTCGCCGTCGGCTTCTCGGTGGTGGGCGCCGCCGCGGCAACGGTGGTGGTCGTGCTGGACGTCGTCGTGGTGGCATTCGGGTCGGGCCGGTTGAACGACGGGAGGCTCTCGGCCCTCGTGTAGTACTCGGGTTCCTTGCCGTCGTGGCCCCAGACGAACACCTTGTCGCCGCGAGCGACCAGCGTGGGGAACACCTCGGAGAGCTTGTTGTGGATGCGCACGCACCCGTGCGACACCGGTTCGGTCGGCACGTTCTCGGCGCCGTGCACGGCGATGCCGTAGTTGAAGTAGACGGGATTCAACATCCCGCCGAGCGGTCCGACGCGCTTGCCCTCGTACCGACGGGTGAACCGGAAGATGCCGCCCGGCGTCTTGCTCTCGGCACAGACGCCCTTCTCCACGGGCGGGTCGAGCGGCGCACCGTTCTCGTCGGTGTCGAGGGTGACCGTCTCGCAGAACGTCGCCGGGATGCCCTCGTCGGTGAGGTCACCGCTCGAGATGTGAGCGATGAACACCGGCCGGTCGTCGGTGAACACGGCGAGCACCTGCAGCGGGAGGTAGATCTCCACATGGGTCGTGCCGGCCCCCTGGGGTCGCCGCGGCGAGATCGCGATCGGGTCCTGCATCTGCTGCCACAGGTCGTTGGACACAGCGGTCTTGCTGTCGCTGCTGTCGAGCTCCTGCCACGTGGCACCGCCGACCAGCTTCTTGTACGCCCACACGGCCTGCTGGGTGAGGCTGCCGAACTGGCCGTCGATCGTGCCGGGGGCGAAACCGAGTTCGGTGAGGCGTGTCTGCAACCGGGTGACATCGTCGCCGGCGGACCCCTTGCCGAGCGCTTGGGCGAAGGTCGTCTTGACGATCGGTGTCGTCGTCGTGTCGACGCCGATGGACGGCGCCGTGACCACCGTCGTCTCGCCGCCGAGCGGTGCGGTGATCGCAGAGGCCGCCGTGGTGTTCTGCGACTCGCCCGTGTCGCCCTCGCTGCGGCCGGAGAGTCCGGCGGCGACGACGACCAGCAGCACCGACCCGGCGGCGATCGCCGGCAACCAGCGCTTCGCATCACCGACGCCGGCATCGGCGCCGCTGCGGGCCCGCGACGCGCTGGTCGAGCGCCCGGCGTTCGAGCGAGCGGCGGCGCGCGTCGGACGTGTGCCGCTCTCGGCGGGACGCCGCGCACCCCCGGTCGGACTCGCGCCCGCCGACGAGCGCGGCGCGGCGCCGTGCTGGCGGGTGGGCTGACGACGCCCTGGCGGAGGACCGGCGGGCCGGCGGGAGTTCACGGATGCACCGGTGTTCCGGGACGAGTTCCTGATCGAGTTCCTTGCCGAATTCCTGGTGGGGCCAGTTCGGGCATGGTGGGCGGACGGACGACCGGAACGATACCAACGCTCTCCCGGCGCGCGCCCGCGGGCACGATGCGGTGGAGGCCGAACACGGCCGGCAGGGCGGCCGGCGGCGACCGATCAGCCGGCGTTCGTGTCGATCGGCGAGAGGCCCCGGAGCTCACGACGCAGCGTGAACATCTCGACGACGATGCGCTTGATGACGCTCAACGACGACAGCGTGCTCTCGCCACGGGTGCGCGGGAAGTAGTCGACGCCGAACTGGATGACCTCGAAGCCCAGCTTGCGGGCACGGATGATCAGCTCCGCATCGATGAACGACCCCTCGCTCCGCAGGGTGACGTGGTCGAACACGCTGCGGCGGCACAACTTGAACGCGAAGTTGATGTCGCGCATCCGCACGCCGAACAGGCGCCGGATCATGATGTTGTAGAAGAACGTGTAGATCGCCCGCGACGGCCCCTCGCCCACCCGGTCGAACCGATAGGCGCTGACGATGTCGGCCTCGTAGTAGCGCAGCAACCGGACCGCCTTGTGCAGCTCCGCCATGTCGAACGGCAGATCGGCATCGGTGTACAGGACCAGATCGCCCGTCGCCGACGCGAATCCGGTCTTGATCGAGCCACCGAGCTTGCGGTTCACCGGATGGTGCACCACCTTGACGTGACGATCGGCAGCGGCGAGCTCGTCGGCGATCCGGCCGGTCGCGTCGGTGGAGGCGTCGTCCACGACGATGACCTCGTAGTCGGCGATGGCCCCGTCGGCGACGAGGTCGTCGGCCACCTCCTTGGCGGCGGCGACCGTGCGCTCGATGTATGCCTCTTCGTTCCACATGGGGAAGAAGATGCTGAGGGTGTCGTTCGAGGGCACCGCCCGAGCGGCCGTGGACCGGGTCACCGGGGCAAGGGTAGCTGCTGGACCCGAACGTGCCGCCTGCCCGATCCACGGCTGATCCTGCCCATCTGCTCGACGATCGCGAGCAGATGGGTCGGCGATGACCCCGAACGATCATCGCGAGTCGGCGTGACACGCGTCACACCGCGACGGGCACGGCAGACGAGGCGTCCACTACGCTGCCCCATGCGATGAGCTCCCTGCCCCCGCTGCCCCCGCTCCCCCCGCCCCCTGCCGACAGCGAGCCCGGTACCGGCGTCATCCCGCCGCCCCCGCCATCGAGCGTGGCATCGACGTCGGACGTCGAGACGCGCGTGCCACGACCCGGTGAGCTCACGGTGCCGTGGCGAACCATCGTCCTCGTCACATGGGTCGGCATCGTGCTCGTGTACGCGTCGGTCTGGCGAACGGCGCGCACCATGGGTCTGTCGACCTGGTGGCTCGGGCCGCCAGCGACGCCACGGGTGCTCGTGGTGCAGTTGCTGCCGTTCCTCGCCCCGATCGCGATGGTGATCGCGGCGAGCCGACCGACGCGCCACCTGCCACTCGTCGGGGTGGTGGCGAGCCTCGCCGGCGCGGCGATCGCCGTCGGCGATCTCGGCCGCTTCGATCGGCTCGCGTTGCTCGAACTCGTCGCGGCCGGTGCCGGCCTGCTCGTGAGCGCGGCTTCGTACGCGGGCGTGTTGCGCTCCGAGCCGGAAATTGATCGCTCGATTACCTAATGTCCTGATCGACACACCGGCACTGACCCGAAGGGGGTTCGGACCAGATGCGCACGATCAAACACCCGCTGTCCGGGGCGATCTACGACCTCACCGTGAACGGCACGATCGAGGTCACCAAGAACGGCCAGCGCGGCCTGTTCACCGAACACGGCGTGTGGCTCGAGGGCGAACTCCGCCAGGCCGACCCACACCTGTGCCTCTGGATCGCGGGCAAGCAGCTGCCCAACCGATTCCAGCAGGCCGCCGAAGCCATGCAGGACTGACACCCGGGCCCTGCCGACCCGACCGCGGGCATCGAACCCGCACCAGCGCAGCTCGCGCACACCCATCACGCGCACACCCATCACGCGACCAGCGACGACAGGAGACCCATCATGACCGTCACGCAGGACCCGACCCCGTCGAACGACGCACCCGGAGCGGCCCGCTCACCCGGCGTCAGCTACCAGCAGCTGCTCGACACCGACAGCCGCCCCGAGAACGTCCCCGTCGTGCTGCGGTGGCAGCGCTGGGAGTTCCTCGGCGACACCGACGTGCCGCGCGAGCGCTACACCAGCCGCGAGTTCCACGAACTCGAGAAGGAGAAGGTCTGGAAGCGGGCCTGGCAGATGGCCTGTCGAGAAGAGGACGTCCCGGAGGTCGGCGACACCTGCGTGTACGACATCTGCGACCTGTCGATCCTCGTGGTCCGTTCGGCGCCCGACACGATCCAAGCGTTCTACAACGCATGCCTCCACCGTGGCCGTCAGCTGCGCGAGCACGACGGCAACGCACACGAGCTGCGCTGTCCGTTCCACGGCTACTGCTGGAACCTCGACGGTTCGCTCAAGCAGATCCCGTGCGAGTGGGACTTCCCACACGTCGACTCGGCCGAGTGGGCGCTGCCCGAGGTGAAGGTCGGCACGTGGGGCGGGTTCGTGTTCATCAACATGGATCCCGACTGCGAGCCGCTCGCGGACTTCCTCGGCGAACTGCCGCAGCACTTCGAGAAGTGGCCGCTCGAGCAGCGCTACAAGGCAGCGCACGTGGCGCGCATCTTCCCCACCAACTGGAAGGTGGTGCAGGAAGCGTTCATGGAGGCGTTCCACGTCGTGGCGACGCACCCGCAGCTCCTCGCCGGCATCGGCGACGCGAACACCCAGTACGACTGGAGCGGCAACTTCAGCCGTGCGATCACGCCGAACGGCACGCCCAGCCCACACCTGCAGTGGGTGCCCACCGAGCAGGAGATGTTCGACGCGGTCAGCGACCGTCGCCTCGACGAGCCGTCGTTCGTGACCCTGGCCGACGGGATGACCGCGCGAGGCGTCACCGGTGCCGGCGGTCGAGCCCGGTTCGCGGCAGCGCTCGGCGACAAGGCCGACGAGCTGAGCGACGCCGAGATGAGCGACAGCATCTACTACACGCTCTTCCCGAACTTCCATCCCTGGGGCGCGTACAACCGGATCGTCTATCGGTTCCGTCCGTACGAGGACCGGCACGACATGTCGATCATGGAGTGCATGTACCTCGACCCGTACGACGCGTCGAAGCCGAAGCCGCCTGCCGCGAAGATCCACTGGTTGGGCGTCGACGACGACTGGACCAAGGCAGAGGAGCTGGGCATGCTCGCCCGAGTGTTCAACCAGGACACGTTCAACCTGCCGAAGGTCCAAAAGGGCCTCGGGTCGTTGCGCAAGGGCATCACGCTCGCCAACTACCAGGAGACGAAGCTGCGTCACTTCCACTGGCTGCTCGGCCAGTGGATCGAGCGCGACTGATCGGGTCGGGGCCGCACCGGCACCCGGCCGGTAGCGTCACACACCTATGTCGAAGGTGCTGACGTCGCTGCCGGTCGGGGAACGAGTGGGGATCGCGTTCAGCGGGGGTCTCGACACCTCCGCCGCGGTCGCCTGGATGCGCGAGAAGGGGGCGATCCCCTACTGCTACACGGCCGACCTCGGACAGGCCGACGAGCCCGACCTGCCCGGGGTGCAGGCACGCGCCAAGGAGTACGGCGCCGAACTGGCACGCGTGATCGACTGCCGGCCCGAGCTCGTCCTCCAAGGGCTGATGGCGCTCCAGTGCGGTGCCTTCCACATCACGACCGCGGGCAAGACCTACTTCAACACCACGCCGCTCGGCCGCGCGGTCACCGGCACGCTGCTGGTGCGGGCGATGAAGGACGACGGCGTCGACATCTGGGGCGACGGCAGCACCTACAAGGGCAACGACATCGAGCGGTTCTACCGCTACGGCCTGTTGGTGAACCCGAACCTGCGGATCTACAAGCCGTGGCTCGACAACGACTTCGTGAACGAGCTCGGCGGACGCGCCGAGATGAGCGAGTTCCTCACCCAGCGCAACCTGCCGTACCGCGCCAGCAAGGAGAAGGCGTACAGCACCGACGCCAACATCTGGGGCGCGACCCACGAGGCGAAGCTGCTCGAGGAGCTGAGCACGTCGATGGACATCGTCGAGCCGATCATGGGCGTGGCCCACTACCACGACGACGTGCAGATCGCATCCGAGGTGGTCACGGTCCGGTTCCACGAGGGGTGGCCGGTCGCCATCAACGGTCAGGAGTTCGCCACCCAGGTCGACCTCGTGCTCGAGGCCAACACGATCGGCGGCCGTCACGGCCTCGGCATGAGCGACCAGATCGAGAACCGGATCATCGAGGCCAAGAGCCGCGGCATCTACGAGGGGCCGGGTCTTGCGCTGTTGCACATCGCGTACGAGCGCCTCGTCACCGGCATCCACAACGAGAACACGATCGAGAACTACCGCACCATGGGCCGTCGGCTCGGCCGGCTGCTGTACGAGGGTCGTTGGTTCGACCCGCAGAGCCTCATGCTCCGCGAGCCGCTCATGCGCTGGGTCGGCTCGGCCGTCACCGGCGAGGTCACGCTCCGGCTGCGTCGAGGCGACGACTACAGCATCCTCGACACGACGAGTCCGAACCTCACCTACGCACCCGACCGGCTCAGCATGGAGCGGGTCGAGGACCAGGCCTTCGGTCCGCTCGACCGCATCGGTCAGCTCACGATGCGCAACCTCGACATCGACGACAGCCGGGCCAAGCTCGAGGTGTACCGCCAGGCCGGCACACTCGGCACCGGCGGCCTCCTCGCGCTCGGCGACGGCGACGCCGACATCTGAGAGCCACACCGACGGCCGATGCCGGCAGCTGAACCGCGACCCCTGAGCGGTCGCCACGCTGGGTGGCCTCGACCGTGGGATCGTCTGGTCCGGCCACCGTACGCCGGGCAGCCGCCACACAGCGCCCGATCGGGCTCGCGACCGCCCGAATTCGCCGTGCCGCAAGGGTGCCGTCGCTTGCAGCCGGTCGGGACGGACCGTACCGTTGACGCGATGCGGAGCGGCGGAGTGCCCCGGGTGTCCTGGCGCGTACCCTGGCACCCGCGCGCCCGCACCGAACTCGCCACGATCAGCGCCTCGCCCGATGCGCAGACCCGCGACGCGCGCGACCACTCCGCGATCCTCCGCGATCTCCTGCGCCGCGGTGAGCCACTCATCCTGGTCGGTCTGGCGCTGCACATCACCGCCTACGGCGTCGCCCAGCTCGACCACCCACTGCTCGTCGGCGCAGCGATCCTCGGTCAGATGGCCGGCGCACTGTCGCTCGTGTGGCCCGGCGACCGGTTCTGGCCGCTCGCACGGGCCGCCAGTGCGGTCACCCTGCTGCTCGCGACCTCGCTGCACCTCGCCGACGATCGCCTGATCGTCATCGCTCCCTGGTTTTCGATCATTCCGCTCGCCTACGCCGTTGCGCTCGGGCTGCGACGGTCGTGGCCGATCATCGCGATCTTGATCGTGCCGCACGGTGTCGTGGTACTGGAGGCCTTCGGCAGCCCGTGGTCGATCGTGCTGCGGCTGGTGCCCACCGTGCTCGGCGCGGTGATGCTCGGACTCATCAGCGATGTCATGAGCGAGGCCGTCCTCGCCGCCCGCGAGGCCGTCGACCGCGAGCGGCGCCTGCGCACCTCGGTCGACACGGCGCCGATCGGCATCATGACCGTCGACCTCGTCGGGCGCACGACGCTCGTCAATGCCCTGATCACGAACTTCCTCCAGGTCGAGGGCGCGCCGTCGAGCCTCGAGGACTTCCTCGGGCACGTGCACCACGGCGACGCACACGTGGTCGACGAGATGCGTCAGGCAATCGCCGACGGACGTCCAGCCCGCCGCGGCATGCGGGTCGTGCACCCCGCGCTCGGGTTGCGCGACATCCGGGTGAACACCGCCCCGATGACCGATGACGACGGTCGGTTGATCGGCGCGGCGATCACGCTCCAGGACATCCACGACGACGTCGACAACCGTCGCAAGCTCGAACAGTTCCGCACCATCGCCGACAGCACGAGCGACATCATCGGCGTCGCCTCGCTGCGGCCGCACGCCGACTATCTGAACCCCGCCGGCCGCAGCTTCTTCGGACGCGAACGCATCTCGCTCGAGGAGATCCGCGAACTCGTGCCCCGGCAGTACCACCACCAACTCTTCCGCGACGGCCTCCGGGTGATCCTCGAAGGCGGCACCTGGAGCGGCGAGATCGAGGTGTACGACCGCCATCGGAACCGGCGGCCCACCTCGGCGGTGGTGATGGGCCTGTTCGACGACGCCGGCGAGATCGAGGCCTTCGCCGCGATCTTCCGTGACATCGAGGAGCGCAAGGCACTGGAGTCGCGGCTCGCCTTCGAGGCCGGCCACGACCTGCTCACCGGTCTGCCGAACCGGCAGAAGCTGTTCCAGACGCTGTCGGAGACGCTCGCTGCCGGCGATCCGGTCGCAGTGTTGTTCGGCGACCTCGACGGGTTCAAGCTCGTCAACGACAGCCTGGGCCACAGCGTGGGCGACACCCTGCTCACCTCGGTTGCCACTCGGCTCGTCGACTCGGCCCGGGCGAACGACCTCGTGGGGCGACTCGGCGGCGACGAGTTCGTCGTCGTCTGCCGCGAGGAGCTCACCCCGGAGGGCGCTGGTGCGATCGCCCAACGTTTCATCGACGTCGTGCGGCGCCCGATCGTGATCGACGGCCGCGAGCACGTGGTCTCCATGAGTATGGGCATCGCGATCGGTGGCGGTGGCGTCAGTGCCTCGGAACTCGTCCAACAGGCCGACCTGGCCATGTATGCGGCCAAGCGCACCGGACGTCGCCGTGTGGCGGTGTTCGACCGCGAGATGCGCGTTCGGGCCGACGAGCGGCTCGAGCTCGAGGCCGATCTGCGCTCCGCACTCGTGAACAGCGAGATCGAGCTGCACTACCAGCCGATCGTGAACACCATGTCGGGTGAGATCCTGGGCTTCGAGACCCTCGCCCGGTGGAACCACCCGAGCCGCGGCCTGCTCCAGCCGAAGGAGTTCATGCCGGTCGTGGAGAGCGCCGGCTTCGCCCGCACGTTCGGCGAGTACGTGGTGAAGGAGGCGTCGCACACTGCGGCGATGATGAGGCTGCTCGCGCCTCGCCTCACGATGTCGGTGAACATGTCGCGCCACCAACTGCTCGACCACCGCCTCGTCGACGTGATCGCCGATGCGCTCGCGTCCGCCCACCTCCCGGCGTCGGCGCTCACGTTGGAGATCACCGAGGAGATGGTGATGGACGAGCTGAACGCCGTGCTCCCCCGCCTCGACGCACTCCGTGCCCTCGGGGTTCGGTTCGCGATCGATGACTTCGGGACCGGCTACTCCAACCTGTCGATGCTCAAGCAGTTCTCCGCCGACTACGTGAAGATCGACCGGAGCCTGATCCACGGCGAGTCCGAGCTGATGCAACTCGTGCTCTCGCTGACGCGCGAACTCGGGTTCGCGGCGATCGCCGAAGGCGTCGAGACCGCGGAGCAGCTCGACGAGCTGCGTGCCTTCGGCTGCCATCACGCGCAGGGCTACTACTTCGCCACACCGATGAACACGGCAGAGGCGATGGGCTACCTCACCGCGATCACCACCGACGCCTCGGTGGCGGACTCGCCCGACCTGTAGACCGGCGACGGGTCAGAGCCGGCTGATCAGCTCCGCCAGCAGTCGGGTGCGCTCGACCATGGTGTCGACGACCACGTATTCGTGATCGGCATGTGCACCGCCGCCGACGGCGCCGAGGCCGTCGAGGGTGGGGATGCCGAGCGCTGCGGTGAAGTTGCCGTCGCTGCCGCCACCGACGCCGACGCCGCGGAGGTCGGTGAGACCGATGGCTGCGGCAGCCTGCTCGGCGATGGGGAACAGCGTCGACGATGCCGACGAGTGCATCGGCGGACGGTTGAGGCCACCGAGGATTTCGACGGTCGCGCCGGGAACGGAGGTGCCCGCCGCGGCGAGGTCTGCCATGGCCCGCTCGAGCCGATGCTGTTCGTCGGGCAACTCGATGCGCACATCGACGCGCACACGGGTCTCGGCGGGCACGACGTTCTCGGCCGTGCCGGCGGTGGCCATCGTGGGGGTGACCGTCGTGGCGAGCGCCGGATCGCCGAAGGTCGCGATCGTGCCGATCAGCTCGGCGGCGGCCACGAGGGAGTTGATGCCCTTCTCCGGTTCGAGACCGGCGTGCGACGCCTTGCCGTGCACGACCACCTCGAACGTGCCGACGCCCTTGCGGGCCGTCTTCAGTGCGCCGCCGTCAGCGCTCGGTTCGAGCACGAGCACCCGCCCGCATGCCTGGGCTCGGGCCTCGAGCAGTTCGCGCGACGCGTCCGATCCGACCTCCTCGTCGGGGGTCATGAGGATTTCGACGCCTGATCGGTCCGGCAGGGACGCCACGGCGTGCACGGCCTGCACGATGCCTGCCTTCATGTCGAACACGCCAGGCCCGGTGGCCCGACCCTCGGCCACCGTGAACGGCCGACGTGCCAGGGTGCCGAGGGGGAACACGGTGTCGTGATGGCCGAGCACCAGCACCCGCGGTGCGCCGCCTGCGCTCCAGTGGACGATGGGGCCGGCCTCGGTGGCGATGAGATGCGGTCGCGAACCGAGCCGCTGCTCGATCAGGTCGGCGAGCTCGGCCGCGCTGGCGTCGAGCGCGGCGAGATCGTGCGACGGTGACTCGACCCCCACGAGGCGGGCGAGATCGGCGAGCAGGTCGTCCAGCGAGATCATGGGTGTATTCCTACCTGCTGGCGCCGTCGGGCGAGGCGCCGCACGCCGTGGAGGGCCATGGCGATCGCCGAGCCGACGATCACCGTCACGCTCGCGGCCCGACCCTGGCTACTGATCGGATGATCGACGAGCAGGGTGATCGCAGCGATCGTGGCGAGCAACCAGGTGCCCGCTGCGATCCGCGCCGTGACATCCTCCACCTGGGTCAGCTCGCGGTCGGCGCCGAGCGCCGCGTGCTGTGCCCCTTCGGCCTTCAGCAAGCGCTCGAGCCAACGGACCGGGGCGCCGACCACGAGCACGACGACCGGCGCCCAGACCAGCAGCACGCCCGCCAGCCAGCGCTCGTCGGCCGCTCCGATGCGTGCGTGGTCGCTCACCGCCGCGGCGCAGGCGAACGAGGCGAGCGCGGTCGCCACGATCACGAGCAGCGCCTTGACGTAGCGGAGCACGATCACCTGCAGCCGGATCGCGTGGCGGACGATGCCGTACTCGACCTTCGCGACCTCCTCGGCGAGGGTGCGCCGACGGGACGCGGCGAGTTCGAACAGGGCATCGGCGCGGGCGCGGTCCGGATCGGCGGCGTCGGGTTGGACCAGGCCGGGATAGGCGTCGAGCTGACGGTCGATGCGCGCTCGCGCCACCGCGTTCTTCGCGACGAGGAGCTCGACGTTCTCGGGCGAGCCGTGCATCGACTCGAAGGTCTGGTCGGTCCGCGGCGACAGCTCGTCGTTGGGCAGGCGGATGCCCGTCAGCGTGAACCGCGGCGTGAAGAACTCGCCGTCGTCGTTACGGATGTGGTTGGAGTGGAAGTAGAAACGCGTGAGCTCGAGCACCAAGAGCCAGAACGCGACGAGCGCGAGCAACACCGCCGAGGTGACGCCGACGGCGAGCAGACCGCGCGACCAGCTGATCGGGCCGACGAGGAGCGTGCGGAGCACCTGCACGACCGAGTCTCGTTCGAGCGCCGGGAGGAGCACGAGGATGCCGGCCCCGGACAGCAGCGCGGTGGCGACACGGTGCATGGTGCTGAGCCGCACCTCCGACCGTTGCAGGAACGCGCGCATCGCGGCCCGCTCGTCGGCGGTGTACGCGGTGGCGTCGTCGTTCGTGTCGCTGCCGGCCATGAGCGGAGGGTACCCCTGGAGGTGTCGTCTGTTCCGCATGCTCCTCGTGGGGCCCGGCGTGACCTCGAGCCGTGATGTCGAGGTCGGCGTCGAGGCGGCGGCGACGCTGGTGCTCTCGCCACCTGGCACGCCGACGCGGACGCCGGGAACCTGGCGCGCTCGACCCCCTCGCTCCTGGTGGAATGGGCGGGTGAACCAACGCGACGAACTCGGGGCCTTCTTGCGCTCGCGGCGCGACGCGCTCACGCCGGCCGATGTCGGGCTGCCCGATCGACGGTCGCGCCGCACGCCCGGCCTGCGGCGCGAGGAGGTGTCGATGCTCGCCGGCGTGTCGGTCACCTGGTACACGTGGCTCGAACAGGGCCGCCGGATCAACGCTTCGGTCGATGTGCTCGAGGCGTTGGCTCGAGCGCTCCTGCTCGACGATGCCGGCCGTCGCCACCTCCTCGCGCTCGCCGCGCCGGTGCCGGCGACGACCGAGGCGATCGAGCAGGCGCCCGACGCGCTCGTGCGGCTCATCTCCTCGATGGAGCCCGCACCCGCCTACGTGTTGGGGCCGCGCTGGGAGTTCCTGGCGTGGAATCGTGCGCAGGCACGGCTGTACCCGATGATCGAGCGGTTGGCCGAGCAGGACCGGAACCTGCTGTGGGTGATCTTCGCCGAACCGAGCGCCCGCGGGCTGCTGGTCGACTGGCCGGTCCAAGCGCGCCGCATCCTCGCCGAGTTCCGCGCCGGGACGGCGACGTTGCGCACCGATCCCGGCGTCGTGTCGCTCGTCGAGCGCCTGCGGGCCACGAGCACCGAGTTCGCCGACTGGTGGGCGCAGGCCGACGTCGCCCAGTTCCAGACCCGGGTGCGCGCGTATCACCATCCCCGCGCCGGCTCGCTGGTGTTCGAGTACCAGCAGCTGACCGCGAGCGAGTGGCCGAGCCTGAAGGTCGTGTGCCAGTTGCCGGTGCCCGGCGACGACAGCGCGGCCAGGCTCGCCGCCTGGCGCGACATGGCCTGACACCGGCGCGCCGCCCCTCGTGAACGGGGCACGTGTGGCATGGTGACGACATGGTCGAGGTTCGAGACGAGATCCCGGCGGTCGACGAGTTCTGCGACCTGCGCATCGCCGCAGGCCTGTCGGCGATGGACCGCGCCGCCGCAGCCGTGGCGCTCCCCCGCTCACTGCACGCCGTCACGATCCGCGAGGACGGCGTGCTGATCGGAATGGGTCGCGTGGTGGGCGACGGCCTGCACGTGCAGGTGACCGACATCGCCGTCCACCCCGACCGTCAGGGCGAGGGACTGTCGCGACTGGTGCTCGACTCGATCATGCGTCACCTCGCGAGCCTGCCGCGCAGCACGATCGTCACCCTGTTCGCCGACGTCGACTGGCTGTACCAGAAGTTCGGCTTCGCCGTCCCGAACGCCTCCGTCGGGATGATGCTGAAGCAGTGGCCCGAACGGGCCTGACCGGTCAGTGTTCGAGTGCCGACCTCGGCCGTGACACCGGCGCGGCGGCGGCACCGTCGGTGTCGATCTCGATCATCCGCTCGAACACGAACTCGTGCTTCAGGAACGACACGTCGCGCTCGTGGCCGGGGATGGGCGGCGTGAGCGCCGACATCTGGAGCAGGCGCCATCCGTCGACCAGCGCAGCGGTGCCGGTGCCGTACGGCGGATCCTGCTCGGGCTGCGGGCCGGCGCCGGCCGTCCCGTCGTGGAACGCCCATCCGAGCACTCGCGCCTCGAGCGTCGGGCTGGCGAGCCACAGCATGAGCACCTGCTGACGGGCGCTCACGGCGTCACCAACGCAGCGCGACGCTCGGTGCGTGTGAGGTACCAGTCGACGTCGAAGTCGGGATCGCCCGTGAGGTAGCGCCACAGGTGGGCGCGCTGCACCGTCTCGAGCCGGTGGGCCGACGGCTCGTACCAGCCCTCCGAGCCGCGCAGCGTGGCGGCCACCATGCCCGGGTCCATGCGGGCCCAGATGTGATCGTCGTTGCGGTTCTTCGCGTCGAGGTCGCTGGTGTCCCACAGCCGCACCTGAGGCACGGTGGGGTTGAGACGCAGCTTGCCCATCACACGGTCGCGGCTGCCGTGGTTGGGGGCACCTGCGTGCCACAGCCCCTGGTGGAAGATCACCACGGTGCCCGCGTCGCCGCTGAAGAACTGCTCGCCCGCGAGATGGTGGTAGCGGGCGACGTCGTCCATGTTCACCCGTCGCAGGTGGCTGCCGGGCACGAACCGGGTGCCGCCCTCGCGAGGGGCCACGTCGTGCGGGAACCAGAACAGCTGGATGTCGAACGCCGGCCCCTGGTCGATGATCGCGTCGCAGTGCAACCCCTGTGCGTGGAGGTCGCCGGCGGTCTTGATGTGGACGAAGTGGTGGTCGACCACGGGACCGGCACCGACGAGCGAGGCGATCGCACCGGCGACGGCCGGCACGCGCACCATCCGGCCGAACGCGGAGTCGGCGGCGTAGGCCTCGGTGACGACCGTGCCCGAGCGTGGCAGCGGCGCCTCGCCCTCGTCGCGTTCGCCGGTGACGCCGCGGAACTCGTCGACCCAGGACCGGAACAGTGAGGGCAGTTCCTCCATGGCCTGTTCGTTCACCTCCGGGGGCACGACGGCGTCGAGCCGGAGGAACCCGCGGGCGACGAAGCTCGCCATCTGGTCGGTGGTCAGCAGCGGAAGTGCGTCCATGGACTCTTCGTCTACCTCATCCGGGCACCCCGTGTCAGCACCGGACGCGGGTCGACCCCCTCCTGGGTCAGCCGGCGGGGACGGATTCGGGCGCCGGGGTGACGGACGGGCGCTCGTTGAACATCGAGCCGGCGAACACACGGGCACCGACGATGAGCACGAGCATCGCCGTGGCGGCCACGCCGTAGGCCACGGCCCGGCCGTGTGCGTCGTCCAGCGAGCCGGCCATCAGGGCCGCGACGCCGCCGGTGAGGGTCTGGACGCCGCCGAGGAGACCTTGGGCGCCCGCCTGCCGCTCGGCCGGTGCGACGAGACCGACCGCGACGCCCGAGCTCGACACGGTGAGGCCGTCGCAGATGGCGTGCACCATCGAGATCCAGAAGATGAAGATGCCGGACGGCGCGTTGCCGTAGAGCACGAGGAACAGGGCACCGGCGCACAGGCCGAGCGTGCCGACGCGGAACGGGCCCACACGCTGGGCGAGCCGGCCGCCGATCGAGCCGAGGAAGAACATCGGCACGGCGAACATCACGATGCCGAGGTTGGCGATCCATTCGGCGGTGTCGAGGTCGTCGAGCACGATCACCCAGAGTGCGTCGAAGGTGCCGATCATGAAGAACACCGCCGACCCCATGCAGAGCGCCGCGACGTACGGGCGGATGCGCAACAGGTCGAACGCGAATCGGCCCTCGGCGCCCGCCTCGACCTGGCGTTCCTCGACGTGGACGCGCACGAGCATCGGCACGAACGCGAGCGTGACGACGGCGATCACGAGGAACGGCGCGGCGATGCCGAAGGGTCCGACGAGGACGGCGGAGATGGCCGGGCCCGTGGCGAACCCAGCGACGTCGGCGGCCAGCAGCGTGCCGACATTGCTGCCCAAGTTCTCGCGGTCGGCGAGGATGACGATGCGGCGGACGGCGGGCAACGCCGTGCCCGCGCCCAGCCCCATCACCACGCGGGCGATGAGCAGGACCAGGACGTCCTTGCCGACAGCCATCAGCAGCAAGCCGAGCACCTCGGCGACGATGCCGATCATCACGAGGCGCTTGGCGTGGCCGCGGTCGGCCATCGGGGCGACGAGCACCTGGGCGAGGAACGAGGTGAAGAAGCCGGCGGCGACCACGGCGCCGAGCGCGCCGGCGGAGATGCCGTACTCGTCGCGGAAGTCGTCGAGCACGGTGAACATCACGCCGTAGCCGGCGGCGAAGGTGGCGGTGAGCGCGCCGCAGGACAGGACGAGGCGGCGCGAGGGCATGGTTCGACGCTAGCGGCGGCCCTCGTCGAGCAGCGAGTGGGTTCGCTCCTCCACATGGGTGAGCAGCTCGGGGTGGGTGATGATCCAGAACCGGTCGTCGACGATCGCGTCGTGGACATGGTCGGCGACGATCGTGGCGTCGATGCCGACCATGTTGGTCACCTGCGAGTTGGCCGCACGGGCGCCCGGGTTGCGGGTCGGGTTGCGCAGCTCCGCCGGCCGGTTGCGTTGACTCTGGAAGATGTTGGTGTTCACGACGCCGGGGCACAACACGCTGACGCCCACGCCGGAGCCGCGCAGTTCGGCCGCCAGGGTCTCGCTGATGCCGACGACGGCGTACTTCGACGCGTTGTACGGCCCGATGCCGGGCCAGGCGGTGAGCCCGGCCATCGACGCCGTGTTGACGACATGACCGCCGTCGTCGTTCGCCAGGAGCAACGGCAGGAAGGCGTGCAGACCGTGGATGACGCCCCAAAGGTTGACGTCGAGCACCCACTTCCAGTCGTTGAGCGTGGCGGTCGCGATCACACCGCCGCCACCGACGCCCGCGTTGTTGCACAGCACGTGGACCGTGCCGAACCGTTCGACGCTCGCGTCCGCCAGTGCCTGCACGCTCGCCGCATCCGCGACGTCGGTGCGGATGCCGACCACGCCGAGTTCGGCGGCCGTCGTCTGCAACGCCTCGTCCTCGACGTCGGCGATCACGACGTGCATCCCGGCATCGACGAACCGCTTCGCCATCGCCCGGCCGATGCCGGAGGCACCGCCCGTCACGACTGCCACGCGTCCTGCCATCTCCTGCATGATCCCCCGCTTCGTCCGCTGGTCGTCGGTTGCCGTCCGGTGTCGTCCGTCGGCACCCGAGGTGCCCGGCTGTCCGATACGTCCCGTCGACGAGTATGCACCCCACCGGCACCGCGACGGGACCCGGGCGCCTCCGGCCGACACCGGCGACAGGTGGATCAGGCCGTGGGCGAGCAGATGCCGTGGAAGCCGGACGGAGCCCGCTGCGGGAGCTCGGCCGCGGCGATCGGGCCGGCGCCGAAGTCGCTGGCGTCGACGGCGATCAGGTCGCTGCCGTCCCGTGTCGCGTCGTCGACGACCGACAGCACGTACTCTCCGCACAGGGATGCCTCGTGGCAGTCGCCGGCCCTGCTGATGGGCGCGGGCGTCTCCCGTCACTAGCGTCGGCAGGGTGACCGATCAGCAGCACCGCACCGCGCTCGTGTACACCGAGGCCGAACTCCTGGCAGACCACGAGTACGAACGCCCCCACGTCGTTGCCGGTCGCCGGATGCACGGCGGGTTCCTCGCCGACGGCACGTACCAGCCGCCGCGGGCACTCGTGCGCGAGCCGGCGCTCGACGCGTGGGCCGAGGCCCTCGAGTCACGGGGCGGCGCGCTGCTCGATGCGCACGCATCGTTGCTCGGCGGCGTTCGCCTCCCGAACGTCGAGCAGGGCCGGGTGTTGCTGCGCCACGGGCTCGGCGAGACGTTCTGGAACAGCCTCACGATCACCGGCAAGATCGAGGCGAAGGGGCGGCTCCTCGCGGAGATGACGTTCCCCGATCTGCAGCCGCACATCGTCGAGGACATCTCGCAGATGGCGATCGGCCACCTCGGCACGGGCCTGCTGTACGCCCACGGGATCGACGAGGGCGGCCTGCCTGCCGAGGGCATCGGAGGCCACGACGTGATGTGGTTCGTGGCCCGCGATCTGGCCTTCGGCGAGGGCACCTACCCGGATGTCGAGCCGCCCGAGAGCATCGCCCGACCCGAGGCGGGCACCAGGTTCATCCCCGAGGTCGAGCCGATCGTGGAAGGGCTGCTGTCGTTGCTCGCCAACCTGCTGATCATCGAGTTCCGCGCCGAGCTCGGCTTTGCCGAGGCGCAGCAGCTGTTGCGCACCCCCGACCTGTTCGCCGACCGGCGCAGCGACGCCGAGGAGGCGGCCGAGATCATCGGCCGGATCCGGGCCGACGAGGAGATCCATGTTCGTTCGCTACGCATCTACCTCGGCGAGCTGGCGCACGTCCGGTTCCGCACGGTCGACGGCGGGTCGATGCCGGGCGCCGAGGTGATCGGCAGGTTCTGGGACGGGCTCGTCCACTGGGCGACCGTCGAGCAGCCGCGTCTCGCCGCAGCGCAGCAGCGTCAGCTGATCGAGGCACGCATCGCCCGCCACCCCGATGCGGCGGCGGTGCTGGCCGCGTTCGACGCCGCGGCATAGCCGGGCCCGGCGACCGACGTCGCTGCCACGCCGGCAGGGCCGGGGTTGGATGCCACGTCCACCGATCGCGAGACTGCAGGTATGACCGACACCACCACCAGCACGGACGCCGATCTCGCCCGCGTGGAGGCAGCGCTCGACGAGCTGTTGCGCACGCACGATCCGAAGTCGATGGACAACATCGCCTTCCGCGGCGCCCGCTACGACGCCGGCCTGGCGTGGGTGCACTTCCCGGTGGGCTGCGGTGGGCTCGGTGCGCGCCCCGAACTCAACCGGTTGGTGGAGGAGCGTGTCCGCAAGGCCGGCGCCGCGCCACAGGATCCCGCGACGTTCTTCATCGCGCTCGCCGGTCCCACCATCGCGACGCACGGGTCGGACGAGGCCAAGCAGCGCTTCCTGCGACCGATGTTCACCGGCGAGGAGAAGTGGTGCCAGCTGTTCAGCGAGCCGGGCGCCGGCAGCGACTTCGCGGGCCTCGGCTCCCGTGCCGTGCGCGACGGCGAGGAATGGGTCGTCAACGGCCAGAAGGTGTGGAACACGCTGGCCCACCTCGGCGATTGGGGCATGTTGGTCGCGCGCACCGATCCCGATCAGCCCAAGCACAAGGGCATGACCTACTTCGCGCTCGACATGCGCGCACCCGGGGTCGAGGTGCGTCCGCTCCGCCAGATCACCGGTGAGGCGGAGTTCAACGAGGTCTACATGACCGACGCACGCGTCCCCGACGCCCACCGCATCGGTGACGTCGGCGAGGGATGGCGTGTGGCGCTGACGACGCTCATGAACGAGCGGTCCGCGATCGGCAGCGGCAGCGGCGGCGCTCGCCGCAAGGGTCCGATCGATGTCGCCCTGCAGATCTGGAAGGAGCTGCCGGAGGACGCCCGCACCGGCGCCAAGCGCGACGCGCTGATGAAGCTGTACTGCTCGGCCGAGGCCCAGCGCCTCACCAACGCCCGCGCCGCCCAACGGGCCAAGGCGGGCAACCCCGGTCCCGAGATGTCGATCGCCAAGCTGGCGATGGCCGAGTTCAACAAGAAGGTCACCGAGTTCTCGATCGATCTGCTCGGCGCCGACGGCCTGGTGGGCTACGACTACACGTTCCGCCGTCCGGACAACCTCTCGGTCGACGGCATGGAAAACGGTATCCGCCACTCGTTCCTGCGTGCCCGGGCCAACTCGATCGAAGGTGGTACCAGCGAGATCATGCGCAACATCCTCGGCGAGCAGGTGCTCGGCCTGCCCGGCGAACCACGGGTCGACAAGGACCTGCCGTGGAGCAAGGTGCCTCGCAGCTGATCGCAGCTGATCGCAGCTGATCACAGCTGATCACAGCTGATCGGCGCGCCGTTCGGGCCGTTCAGCTGGCCGCGCGGCCGCCGTCGGTCGGGTCGTCGCGGACCACGCGCAACGCCTGGGTGCCACCACCGGACGTCGGCGTGTCGGTCGCTCGTCGGCGTGGCGTCGGGTCGGTCAGCATCCAGACGAGCAGGACGCTGACGAGCTCGGGCAGATGCGTCGTCTCGTCGGTGAGCGGTACCGCGCCGCGCACCAGGTCGATCACGGCCGTGATGAGCAGCGCACCGGCCAGCACCGTCGCGACCGGCAAGACGGTGCGGGCGCGAGCCGGTCGGACGACCACCACGAGCAACGACACGCCGTAGGCGATGGAGAACGCGCCGAGGTGGCGGGCGTCGTGATTGTCGCTGTCGAACAGCGAGGGCACCGAGAGCACGATCACCTCGACGGCGACCACCACGAGCAAGGCGCGCACGATGCCCCAACGGCTCGCCCGATCGGCCATGGCCGTCAACTTCGACACCCGCCGTGACACGTCGGGCATCTCCGGAGCCGTCTGCACCGACAGCCGTCGACGGCTGCCGTCGATCGCCATGGCGAACGACCGACACGAGGCACAGCCCGCGAGATGTGCGTCGAGCAGCCGTTCGTCCACTCCGGGATCCTCGCCATCGGCCCGTGCCGAGATCGCCGTCTGCCACACGTCGCAGTCCATCGACCACATGGTCGCACATCCCCACCCGCGAGTTCCCGACACCGCGTCGTAGCAGCTCAGGGACGCCAGGACCTTCGTCACAAGTTCCGCACGTATGTTGGCGATCCCGGTTCGGCTCTGCCAAGGTGGTCGTCGTGACGTGCCACGACGAGCTCCGCCCGCTGTTGGACGCTGCCCGTGAAGGCGACGACCATGCGGTGCGCGAGCTCGTCCGGCGCACCCAGCCGGCCCTCTGGCGGCTGTGCACGGCGCTCGGTTCGGCCGGCGAGGTCGACGATCTGGTGCAGGAGTCCTACCTGCGCGCGTTCCGGTCCCTGCCCTCCTACCGCGGCGATGCGCCGGTACAGGCGTGGTTCCTGTCGATCGCCCGTCACGTCTGCGCCGACCACGTCCGGCGGCGCACCAGGCAGCGTCGGTTGTTCGACCGCATCACCCAGTACCAGAGCACCGAACTCCGCGACGTGGCGGCCGCGCCGGTGCAGGGCGAGGCGCTCCACCAGTTCGTCGACGGACTGACCGACGAGCGACGCGAGGCCTTCGTGCTCACCCAGGTGGTGGGCCTCTCGTACGAGGAGGCCGCCGAGGTCGTCGGCTGCCCGATCGGCACGATCCGCTCGCGCGTCGCCCGCGCCCGCATCGATCTCCTCGACGCGCTTCGCGAGGCCGACGCAGTGTGATCCCGGCGGGTCGCTCGACGACGGAGGAGTCCCGCCGCCGTCGAGTACCGAGCAGAGCACCCGACGACGGCAGGACGAACCCGTCGGCCGCCGTCGCGAGGAGCGACGGCCGTCGGGTTGATCGGTCGCTGCGCGGTCCCGATTGGTTCCCGACGATGGCGCTCGGCGTCTGCGACGATGGGAACCACCCCGCGGTTCGGGGCGACCTCTCACCGATGCACCAGCGCGCCACCCCTCCCCCACACTCGCGGCGGCCCGCCGTCGCCGGCGTCGTCGCTGCGCTCATCCTCGGCCCGCTCACGTTCGCCGCGTGCGGTGGTGACGCCGCCTCCACGACATCGACGCAGCCGCTGTCCGCCGCCGCCGAGCGCGGGCGACAGACATCCCTCGACTCCGGATGCGCCTCGTGCCACGGGCCGAGCTGGCAGGGCGGGGTCGCACCGGCCTGGGTGGGTCTCGCGGGATCGACCGTCACCCTGAGCGACGGGTCCACCGTCATCGCCGACGCCGACTATCTCGCCCGCTCGATCACGGCCCCGGCCGACGAGAAGGTCCGCGGCTTCAGCGTCGCCATGCCACCCAATTCGCTCACGCCCGGCCAGGTCGCCGACGTGGTCGCCTTCATCCAAGCCCTCACCCCATCGGAGGACGCATGAACACCCTGACCGACCAGCTCATCCGCACGACGCGCCCGGACAGGCCTCGGCGCCTCGTCGTCGGCGCCACGTGCGTCGCACTGCTGCTGGCGGCGGCCGGCTGCGGCTCCGACGGCTCCAGCGACGGCGATGCGGGCACCGACGTCGACGAGCTCACGATCGCCGACGCGCGGGCGCGCACCACACCCGCCCAGGCGACCACGGGTGTCGTCTACATCGACATCACCAGTCCGGTCGCCGACGCGCTGGTGTCGGCGACGGTCGAATCGACGATCGCCGGTGCGGTCGAACTGCACGAGACGATGAGCATGGACGGTGACGCCGGCGGCCACCAACACGGCGGCCAGAGCGACGACGAGAGCCATGACGAACCAGCGGTCACGATGGGCCCGGAGCAACCGATGACGATGGAGCCGGTCGACCAGATCGAACTGCCGGCCGACGAGACCGTCTCGCTCGAGCCCGGTGGACTCCATGCGATGCTCATCGACCTCGCCGGACCGCTGACGGCCGGTCAGACCTTCACGATCACCCTCACCTTCGCCGAGGCCGGCGAGCGCGAGGTGACCGTCGAGGTGCGCGACGACGTCTGAGCGACGCGCTCAGGCCTCGTCCATGTCCGCAGTCGACGCGGCGACCGGGGCGCTCGGATACATGAGCCGGACGATGGACACCCCCGCCGCATAGACCGCGACGACGGACAGCACCCCTGCCCATGCGGTGAGCGAGCGGTCGAGCCAGAACGGCGCCGAGGTCGGCAGGATCGCGTGGTTCAACACGTCGAGCCGCAACACCGTCCACACCACCAGCTGCACCGCGGCCACGAGGGTGAGCGACCGGACGGCGAACGCCGACCAGCGTGGCACCAGGGCTGCCCCGGCGACCACGAGCGCGGACAGCGGCAGCACCCAGTCGATGAACGGCGGACCGGTCTCGGTCGGCAGCGACCACGTCTGCCACAGCCCGACGGTGAGCGCGGCGGCAGCGGCGACGAGCACCACCATGACGGCCACGCGGACCCGACCTCCGCCGTACGCCGCGCCGAGCGCCCCGAGCACCGCGCCCAGGGCGCCGGCGATGATCCAGGGCACCCGTGACGGAGGTGCCATCCACACCGACACGACGGCGATGTCGACGGCAGCACCGTCGACCGTGATGGGGATGATCGAGTCGAGGATCTGGTCGCCCGGGCCGAGGCCGGTGGGCGGCACCTCGAGCATCCAGTGGGTGCGGTGGTCGTGCCAGGCGTACCGTCCGTCGTCGGCCACCACGTCCCACTCCGGTTCTGCAGCCGCGTCCGCCTCGGGCGGCACCTCGGACTGGGAGTACCGTGAGGTGTTCAGGAAGTGTGCCGGCGAGCGCACGTTCTCGCTCACCGTGCCATCCGCCTCGAAGCGGAGGTACGGCTCGCCCTGGTAGCCCGGCACGGTCACCTCGTGGCCGCCGGCGTCGAGATCGATGAACGCGTCGCCGCCGACGATCGACACCTCGAGTCCGTCCACCGCCGGCGTCACCGAGACGATCTCGCTGCGGTAGTCGGTGGGACGGGGCGGGTCGGCGTACGCGGGAACGGCACCGAGCGCGAGCGTCGCTGCCGCCCACCCGACCGCCGTGCGGCGCACCCGACGACCTCGGATCGTCGGTGGCGAGGTCGGGACCTTGGTCCGCGTCCGACGGGACTTCGGTCGCGCCCCATCTCCGTCCGGACCCGTCACCATCGACGTCGTATCGGACGTACGGTCGACGAGCAGCAGTCGGGAACCTTCTGGCCCCCGCTGGCGACCTGATGATCGGATACCCCCCACCGTTTCCAGGAGACTGCTCATGAACCGCCGAACATTCCTCTCGCTCGCCGCCACCATCGGTGTCGGTGCCGGTCTGGTCCTCGCCTCGTGCGGCGACGACACCGACGAAGCCTCCGCCACCACGGCGGCAGCCTCGTCGGGCGATGCGATCACGATCGAGGGCGCCTGGGCTCGCACGAGCCCCATGATGGCCGACGCGGGCGCCGCGTACCTCACGATCACGAGCGCCGCCGACGACGCCCTGGTGAGCGCCTCGGTCGACCCGTCGATCGCAGGCAAGGTCGAACTGCACGAGACCAGGATGGTGGAGGGCGAGATGGACATGTCCGCCACCACGATGGCCGGCATGGAGTCGGAAACGACGGCCATGGGCGAGATGACCGAAGAGACCATGGCGCCGGCACCGGCGATGGAGATGGTGCCGGTCGACAAGATCGAGCTGCCGGCAGGCGAGGCCGTGGCGCTCGCCCCAGGTGGCCTGCACGTCATGCTCCTCGAGCTCCCGGCTCCGTTGGAGCTCGGCCAGACCTTCACGCTGTCGCTCACGTTCGAGCAGGCCGGTGCGGTCGACGTCGAGGTGACGGTCCGCGACGACGCGCCGTGATGCGACGCGCCCTGTTCCGGGCGTTGCGGGCGGGCAGGATGTGAGCGTGCGTCACCAGTCCCGCCATCACTCGCCTCGCGGCCCCCGGCTCACGACCATCGGACTGGTCGCGTTCGGAGCCCTCGTCCTCGCCTCGTGCGGCGACGAGGGTTCCGCCGCGCTCACCCTCCCCGAGATCGAGCTGACCGATCTGCAGACGGGCGAGCTCGTCGACGCCGACGCCATCGATGGGCCGGCGATCGTCAATCTGTGGGCCACCTGGTGTGGCCCCTGCCGAACGGAGATGCCTGCGTTCCAGGAGGTGTCCACCGAGTTCGACGACGTCCGTTTCGTGGGTGTCAACCAGGGCGATGCAGGCGACGCTGCGGCCGAGTTCCTCGACGAGGTCGGCGTCACCTTCGACCAGTACCTCGACCCCAACGGCGAACTGACCAACGCACTGCGCGTGGCGGGGCTGCCGGCGACGTTCGTGATCGATGCCGACGGCGTCGTCGTGGAGGTGCACAACGGTGCGCTCGATCCCGACGGCATCCGTGCACTCGTGGCCGAACTCGACGCCTGACCGACCTGACCGACCTGACTGGACCCACCACCCGGCACGTCCGGGATGGCGACGCCGGGCCCATGATCGGCGGGGACGGTGATCAGGCGGGGACGGTGATCAGGCGAGGACGGTGATCAGGCGAGGACGGTGAGGATGAAGGTGTCGCTCGGGTTCGTCGAGCACACACCCTCGAACACGCCCGGCGTCGTGAACCGGTAGGTGAGCGTGGTGCCGGCCAGCACGTAGAACGTGCCGACGGTGTGGCTCTTGCGGTCGTCGTTGACGATGCGGATCGTGTCACCGACGTTCGCGGTGATCGCGACCGGCATGATCTTCGGGTCACGACCGATCGCGATCTGCGAGGCCGTGCCTTCGGGGATCGTGTAGTCGAAGGTGTACGGACCGGGCACGGTCGTGACGGGGGTGGCCTCCAGCTGCTCGCCCTGGCCGCCGCATGCGGACGGCACCAGACCGAACACGCCCGCGAGCGCCAGGACGGCGACGGCGCGACGGCCGATCACGCGTCCGCTCCAGCGTCGACCTCGTCGAGCACGAGCTCGAGGTCGCCGGCGACATCGTCGGCGGTGACGCCGAACGGCCAGGTGAGCAGGAGCTTGCCCGTGTCGTCGACCACGTACATCGCGCCGCTGTGCGACACCTCGACAGCGCCCTCGGCGTTCGTGGTGACCATGAAGGTCACCCCGAAGGCGTCGGTGGCCGCACGCAGCACCTGATCGTCGTCGGTGCGCAGGGCGTGGGCATCGGACACGAAGCTCTGCACGTATCCGGTGAGGATCTCGCTCGTGTCGCGGGCCGGGTCGATGGTGGCCATCGCGAGCTGCACCCGCGAGGCGTCCTCACCCAGCTGGTTGAGCGCGTTCTTGAACATCGCCAACGAGGTCGGGCACACGTCGGGACACGAGGTGTACCCGAAGTAGGTGACCAGCACCTTGCCGGGGTCGGCACGGAACGCGAACGGGGCGTCGTCGGCGGAGCCGTCGAGCATCGCTGCCGTGTCCACCTGCTGCACGCCGCTCGGTCGGTAACCGACGAGCTCGTGGTCCGAGGCGCCGTCGCCGCATGCGGCGAGCGAGAGGGAGGCGACGACGAGGGCGACACCGCCGGCACGCAACATCCGCCGAGGCGACGTACGAGCTGCGGACGCCACGCGGAGGGAACGGGGGGCGCGTGCGTGGATCACGAATCGAAGGCTACGGCCGCAGCGGGTCATGCTCACAGGGTCGAAGGACCCGACACCCGAGTTCCGGCCCGTCCGACCGACGGCACAACAGGGCCGGATGGCCCTGGTGGGCGACTGCGGTGGGCGCACACTGACGTCATGACCATCAAGCATGTGATCGTTCCCATCGACTTCTCGGACGTCTCGATCGCAGCCGTGGACCACGGGCGTTGGCTCGCCGATCGATCGACGTCGACCGTCGAACTCGTCGCGGTCACCACGCCGCGATACGCGAACGTGACGACAGCCGCCCTCACCTCTCTCGCCGCCGACGAAGACCTCGACGCCTCGTTCCGGGTCCTCGAGACCGAGAGCGAGGACATCGAGGGCAAACTCGTCGAGGCACTCCTCAGCTCCGGCGACACCCTCTGGTGCGTCGGCAGCCACGGCCGCACGGCCCTCGGCGAGCTGCTCTTCGGCAGCGTCAGCGCCGATCTCGTCCGCGACGCGGAGGTACCGATCGCGGTCGTCGGCCCGCACGCCGTCGTCCGCGACCGTGCCGATGTGCTCGCCGTCGCCGTCGACGGCACCGAGGTGTCGGAGTCGATCCTCCCCGCCGCCGTCGCGGCTGCCGCTGATCTGGGGCTGCGGTTGCGCCTGCTGCAAGTGGGTGTCGGCCATGTCCCTGCGGACGCGAACGACAACAACTACCTCGCCGGGCTGAGCAAGCACCTCCCCGACCCGGACCACGCCGACTACGACACCCTCTACGGGGAGGCGGGCGATCAACTCGTCGCCTACGTGGAGCGCACCGATGACATCGCCATGCTGGCGATGGCCACTCGCGGCATCCCGGCCGGCGCACGCCTGTCGGTGCCGAGCACGGCGATGCGGGTGATGCGCCACGCCGTGGTGCCGGTGTTGATGCTCCACCCGAGGGTGGCCGAGCAGCAGCCCGACTCGCACGCCGATCCGGTGCACCTTGTCGACCTGCGCAAGCGGGTCGTGGTGGGCATCGACACCTACGAGGCGTCGAAGCCCGCGGTCGACTGGGCGGCAGCCGAGGCCGAGCGCCGGCATGCGGTGCTCCAGGTGGTGCACAGCTGGCACATCCCGGTGACGGCCGGATCGATGTACGGCTACCCGATCTGGCCCGACATCGAGGCCGTCCGCCAGGCGGCCCTCGACGAGGTGGCGCACACGGCGGCCGCGATCGTCGCTGCCCATCCGGGTCTCATGGTCGAGACGATCGTGGCCGAGGGCGGCGCGACGCAAGCCATCGCCGAGCAGAGCGAGGGGGCCGAGCTGGTGGTGTTGGGTCGCCACCACCACGGACGGATCGCGAAGTTCCTCGTCGGGTCGACCAGTGAGTCGACCGCCAAGCACGTCGACTGCCCGCTCGTGATCGTCCCCTGCGACGAGCCCGAGTCGGTCGCTGCCGAGATCGCTGCGACGAGCTGACCGCCAGCTGTTCAGCAGCCGACCGGACCCCGCCGGCCCGGATCGATGCCCATCGGCACCGGTCCGGGCCGGCGTCGCGCCGACTCGCCCGCGCGACGGTGTCATAGCCTGGACACATCCGCCCCTTCACTCGTACGACGATCAGCCGGGTCGACCCCAGGTCGCACCGCCCTCATGATCGAGCCTCCGCGCGGGTCGCAGGTGCCGGTCGCCGACGGCCCGGACCGGTCGGATCTATCCTGCTGTTCGCCGTCGCCTGGACCATCACCGCGTGCGGCGCCGAGTCGGCCTCGCCCCCGTCGAGCACCGCTCCCCCGCCCACGTCGGTGGCACCGACGTCGGTGGCGCCCACCTCCACCGACATCGGCGAGCAGGACGGGACCGCGGCGGGCGCCGTCGTGACGATCGGCAGTTCGGCTGCCGCCACCACGCCGGCCGAGCGAGTGACCCCGCCGCCCGCCACCGAGTGCGAGCGGGTCGCGACGGCGGTCGCCGCTCGACACCCGGGGCCCTCCATGCAGGTGATCGTGCGCAGCCCCGCATGGACCGACACGACGGTGACCCTCGAGGTCGCCACCCGCACCGCCGCCGGATGGCGGTGCGGTGCGACCATGGAGGCGCGCGTCGGTCGCTCGGGGATGCGTCCGCTCCTCGACCGTCGCAGCGGCGACGGCACCACCCCCGCCGGTGTCTTCCCGCTCGCCACCATGACCGCGCCGGACGGACAGCGCTTCTCGTTCTTCGGCAACGCACCCGACCCGGGTGTCACCGCCGGCACCTACCGGCGGGTGCGGACCGGGGACTGCTTCGGGGCGACACCGAACACGGCCGGCTACGGCCACCTCCGGTACGACACGAGCTGTCCCAGCCCCGACGACGAGTACCTGCCCCGGTTGGTGACCGCCTACAGCAACGCGGCGCTCATCGGGGCGAACATGGAACCCGAGGTGTCGGGGGACGCTCCCGGGGAGACGCCGTACGCCGCGGCGATCTTCCTCCACCGCCACGTGTACGTGAACGGTGCGACCGGCCCCACGAAGCCCACCTCCGGCTGCGTGTCGCTCGCCCAGACCGATCTGTCGGCGGTGTTGGTCGGACTCACGAGCGACGCCGTGTTCGCGATCGGCACGACCGACTGGTTGCTCACGACCGCCTGATCAGACGGTCGCACCCGGGTCGTCGGGACGTTCGCCGTCGGTCGCCTGCTCGGGCTCGCGGACCATGGCCCACACGGCGTACAACGGATCGCCGAGGCCGTCGGCCGGCGTGCACAGCGCGGCCTGGGGCTCGTGGTACGCGCCGGTGTGGCGGAAGTACTGCCCCACCACGTGGCACCGCTGCTGTTCGTTGATCGCGAGCCAGCCGCGGATCACCTTGGTGGGGAAGCAGCGGTTCGAGAACGTGCACACGACGGTGCCGCCGGGCTTCACGACCCGGGCGACCTCGCGCAGGACGTCGATCGGCCGCACCAGGTAGTCGACCGACACACAACACGTCGCCGCGTCGAACCGGTCGTCGGGGAACGGCATCGCGGCCGATGCGTTGAGGTCGTGGACGACGTACGCGCTCGCCTGCCGGTTGGCCCGCAGCTCGCGCTCGTTCATGCCGAGCACGACCAGCTCCGCCGGCGGTTCGACGAAGTGCGAGATCCAGGACGACATGATGTCGAGCACCGACCGGGCCGGCCCGGCGCCGTCGATGCCCAGCTGTCGGTAGAGCCGACCGACCGCGGCGATCGCGCGGTCGTCGATGTGCGTGACGAAGCGGTCGCTGTCGTAGAACTCGGTGTCGGGCGTTTCGTCGACCCGCGTGAAGAACCCGACCGGGAACTCCTCGTGCGGGTCGGGACCGACCGGCGTCGCGGTCGGGTCGCTCGCGTCGCTCATGACGGCACCTCCGAGGGCTCGCTGAGATCGGACATCTGGAGGAGGTCCCACGGGTTCCCGTAGAGGTCCTCGAACACGGCGACGGTGCCGTACGGCTCCTGGCGGGGCGCTTCGCGGAAGTGCACCCCTGCCGCCGTCATGCGGGCGTGATCGCGGGCGAAGTCGTCGGTGTGCAGGAACAGCCAGACCCGGCCGCCGCCCTGCGCGCCGACGACGGCGCGCTGCTCGTCGGACGCCGCCCGGGCGAGCAGGAGCGAGGCACCCGTCCCCGCATCGTTGGCGGCCTGCGACGGCGTGACGACCACCCAGCGCTTGCCACCGCCCATGTCGGTGTCCTCGTCGAGTGTGAATCCGAGTGCGTCGACGAAGAAGGCGATGGCCTCGTCGTACTCGTGCACCACCAGCGCGACGGTTGCGATCCTGGGCATCCGCCCATTGTGCCCGAGGACACCTGCCGGACGGCCGATCCCGCGATGCCCACGGGGGTACCATCGGTCCGAGCGCGGTACCACTCGGGGGACGAGGGGCCGCACGACCGCTGGGGGGCGTTCATGACCGGCAATCCGGTGACCGACTGGGCACGCGACTACGACATCTTCGATCCGGACTACGTGGGCGACCCGTTCCTCATCTGGGACGACCTGCGCACCAACTGCCCGGTGGCCCACACCGAGCGGTGGGGCGGGTCGTGGCTGCCCACCACCTACGCCGACGTGATGGCGATCTCGCACGACATCGCCCGCTTCAGCTCCAGCGACGTGGGCGTCATGCCGCCGGCGGCCGACGCCGAGGAGAAGCCGCCGTCGGCCGGGGGCATCCCGGTGCTGCCACCCATCTCGGTCGATCCCCCCGAGCACACCTGGACGCGACGACTGATGCTGCCGTGGTTCTCGCACCGGCGGGTGGAGGAGCTCGAGGTCATCACCCGCGACCTGTGCCGCGGGCTGGTCGACGGATTCGTGGCCGACGGTCGCGCCGACGCCGCTGCCGACTACGCGCAGCAGATCCCGGTGCGGATCATCTCGATGGTGCTCGGCGTGCCGGAGGAGATGAGCGACACGTTCACCGGTTGGGTGCGCGACGTGCTCGAGTTCGCCCACGACGAGCGGCGCCGCGAGGCGGGCGCCGAGGCGCTGGGGCTGTACTTGTACGAGCAGGTCCAGCGCCGCAAGACCGAACCGGGCGACGACCTCATCAGCGAACTGGTGCACACCGAGCACGAGGGCGAGCTGTTGAGCGACGAGATCGTGCTCGGCATCGCTGCGCTCACGCTGATCGCTGGGGTCGACACGACGTGGTCGGCGATCGGGTCGTCGATGTGGCACCTCGCCACCCACGAGGCCGACCGGCGTCGGTTGGTCGCCGAGCCCGAGCTGATGCCCACTGCCGTCGAGGAACTGCTCCGGGCGTACTCCCCCGTCACGATGGCCCGCGTGGTCACCGAGGACGTCGAGTTCCAGGGCTGCCCGATGCATGCCGGCGACAAGGTGCTGCTCAACTTCCCCGCGGCCAACCGCGACCCGGCCGTGTTCGAGCGTGCCGACGAGGTGGTGCTCGACCGCCAGATCAACCGGCACCTCGCCTTCGGCGCAGGCATCCATCGCTGCGCCGGCTCCAACCTCGCTCGCATGGAGGTTCGGGTCGCGATCGAGGAGTGGCTGCGCCAGATCCCCGAGTTCTCGGTGCCCGAGGGCGCCGAGGTCACGTGGGCGGGCGGGCAGGTGCGCGGCCCGCGCAGCGTGCCGGTCGTCTTCGGCTGAGGCGACGCCGCACACGGACAGCACGAGTGCTGCGCCCGCTCGATCAGCCGTCGACGCGCACCACGCCTACTCCGCCGGATCCATGCGGCTCACGCCTCCGGGTCGAGGTACGTGCGCAGTTCGATGCCGTGGCCGTCGGGGTCGCGGACGTAGATGCCCATTCCGACCCCACGGGCACCGAACAACCGCCGGGGCGCGTCCACGTCGCCGAACCGGCCGGACGCGGCGAGCGCGGCGAGGTCGACGTCGTCGACGACGAGCGCGACATGATCGACGTTGGTGCCGTCGACGGTGCCGAGCTGGAGATCGATGATCGTGTCGGCGGTGACGCGCACGGACACGAACGGTGCCTCGCCCCGACGCCACTCGTCGAGGCGGACCACCTCGAGGCCGAGCAGGTCGCGGTACCACCGCACCGACCGCTCCATGTCGCTCACCCGGAACACCACATGATCGAGCTCGAGGACGCGCATCGCACCAGTCTGCACGACCGGCGTCGACCCTGCCCAGGAGTTCGGGCCGCTCGCTGGAGACGAACGTGCGTCCACGCTCGACTGGTGTGATCGTGGTCGCGGCCCGGGCACAGGGTCAGAGCTGCAGTTCGACGGTGAGCGATGCGGCCCGCGAGACCTGTTCGTCGTGGCTGGCGACGAGCACGGCGCTGCCGCCTGCTGCGCAGGCGAGGAGTGCGGCGATCACCAGCGAGGCGTGTTCCGGATCCTGGTGACTCGTGGGTTCGTCCGCGAGCACGACGGCGGGCGCTGCGACGACGGCGCGAGCGACGGCGGCCCGTTGCTGCTGGCCCATCGACACCTCGGACGGGAAGCGATCCGCCAAGACGGAGAGGTCGAGCCGTTCGAGGACCGTGCAGGCGAGCGATCGCTGCTCGCGCCGGCTCCGGCCGGCGACCGCGACCTCCAGGTTCTCGCTCAGGGTCAGCTCCGGCACGAGGGCGAGCACCTGCGGCACCACTGCGACCCGTTGCCACGTCGTCCGCGCCAGGGCTGATCCGGACATCTCCTGCCCGTCGATCCGGACCGTGCCGGCATCCGGCGGGCACCAACCCGCCACGATCGCGAGCAGCGTCGACTTGCCGCTGCCGGACCGCCCTCGTACGACGGCGAGCTCGCCGGCTGCGACCTCGAACGAGACCGGCCGGAGTCCGGACCCCGACGTCCACCACTTCGCGACGGCGTCCACACCGAGGCGGGCGTGTGATGTCGTTGCCGATGCGGTCACGACAGGCGCCGCCCGTGGTCGAGCCTGACGACGTCGTCGGCGGCGCCGATCACGTCCTCGTCGTGCGTCGCGACGAGCACGCAGACGCCAGCGGCCGCACCGGCGCGCAGTGCCGCGATCACGAGCGCCGCGCTCTGCCGGTCGAGCGATGCGGTGGGCTCGTCGGCTGCGATCACCGGGGCGCCGGCGGCGAGCGCGGCAGCGATCGCCACACGCTGCTGTTCGCCGCCGCTCATCTCGCGCACCGAGGCCTGCGACCGGTGACCCAGCTCCACCTGATCGAGGACCCGCACCGGGTCGACCACGCGCCCCGAGCGCCCCGCCGACCAGACGATGTTCTCGCCGACCGAGAGGTGATCGAACAGGTTGTCGCTGGGCTGAGGCATCACCATCGTCACGTGATCGCGCCGGAGCCGACGCCGGCCGCGCCGTGACAGCGACCCGACGTCGGCGCCGGCCACGAGCACGAGCCCGTCGTCGGCCCGGTCGAGCCCGGCCACCAGACCCAGCAGTGTTGACTTGCCCGAGCCGCTCGCCCCTGCGATCACGGTCATCCTGCCCGGCAGGCACACCATCGAGACGTCGTCGAGCGCCCGGGTGATCTCGCCCCCGGTGCGGTAGTCGCGGATCACGCTCCGGCACTCCACCAAGGGGTCGACGGTCCGCAGCGACTCACGCAGTTCCACGGATGACCTCCATCGTCTCGCCGCGGCCGGTCGACCGCGCCGCGAGCGCGCCGAGCACCAGTGCGGACACTGCGACGACGACGAGCGCGGTCACGAGCCAGCCGACGGGAACGACGACGACACCGGGCGGCCGGAGCGTCGGCAACGGGTCCAACCGAGGCACCGAACGACCGGCCACCCATCGGGCGATGACGGCGCCGACCGCAGCGCCGCCGACGAGCGGCACGGCCGACTCGATCACGGACGCCCACCACCTGGCGGCGACGTTCGAGCCGGCACGGCGCAGCACGACCTCGCTCATACGTCGGGTCGGTGCTCGCGCCTCGAGCACCAGCAACTGGAGCACCAGCACGACGATGCCGACGAGGACGCCGAAGGCGGCCAACGCGTCGTAGGCCCAGCGCTGTGCCCGGAAGCTGACGACGTCGAACACGTCGGCGCGGGCGACGACCGATCGAGTCCGCCCGCCGGCGTCGACGACGTCCTGGACCGCCGTCGGTGGCGGATCACGGAGCCACAGCACGTCGGTCACGTCGGCACCGGTGGCGCGCAACGCCGCCGCGTCGACGACGAAGGTGGCGGTGCTGCTGCGCATGCCGGGGAAGACCGTCGTCGACGCCACCGGGATGAGCCGCAGCTCGGTCCCACGCGCGTCGAGCACGACGGGCACCCCGACGCCGTCCGTGAGTCCGACCATGTCCCCACCCACGACGATCGCCGGCAGCGAGCCGGCAGCGACCGCATCGTCGAGTGCTGCGAAGAGCTCGTCGATCGTCGGGTCCGGCCCGCGATCGCTCCACACGGCCCCACGACCGAACGTCGCTCGATCGACGCCGATCACGTCCGAGGCCTGGGCCGGGAACGGCTCGCCATCGGGTCGATCGCCCTGCAGTCGACCCTCGGTGCGCGCCACGGTCGTCGAGTTCGCGACGAGCGAGGTCGGCACCTCGACGGCATCGGTGAGTGCGATCGCGAGATCCGATCCGATGAACGTGGCGGCCTTGTCGCTCAGCTGTCGTTCGGCGCTGGCCGACAACATGCCCGACAGCGCGACACACGACACCGCCAACGTGACGGACAGCACGAGACCCGTCGCCAACGCAGGTTCGGCCAGGGCGCGCCGCCACCCCAGGCGGATCGGGGCCGGCCACGAGCGACCGCGACGGCGGAGGACACCGATCGAGTATCGAAGGGGTCGGGCGATCACAGCGACCGAGGCGGCGACGGCGAGCAGGGGGAACGCCTGTGCGAGGAGCTCTCCGCCGCGGGACTGTGGGCCGACCATCCGCAGCCCGCCACCGTCGCGCAGCCGAGCAGCGGAGACGAACGCGAGCGCCACCAACGGGAGCTCCCACGGCACCCATCGCGCCCAGGTTCGACGCGGTGCGGCGTCGACGAAGCGATCGCCCGTGACCGCTGCGACCGCCGCCACGAGGACGAGTCCGACCACGGCGCCGACGAGGACGAACACCATCGCTTCTCGCAGGGCGCGCGGCTCGAGCTCGGGCGTGGGGCCGAGCGTTCGGACCGCCACCAGGGCCACGACGCCGCCGAGCACGGTGCCGACGACCGCCGCGCCGGAGACGTCCGCCGCGAGGCGCCGCGCGGTGACGAACGGCGAGACGCCACGGAGTGCGGCGAGCCGCAGCTCCCGGCGCCGCTCGCGCGCCACCATCATCGCCGCCGCCACGAGCACGGCGAGCGAGGCGAGCACGCCGGCCACTCGAACGGGTGCCGTGGCACGGCCGATGGTGCCGGCGAGCGCTTCGCCGCGCGACACCACCGTCGACATCCCTTCCGTCCCGACGAACCCCGCGGCATCCGGGTTTCCGGCCCCGACGACCCGCGATCGGTGCCGATCGATCGCCTGTGCGAACTGGTCCCGCATCGCTCGAGCGTCATCGAGCGTGCGTACGTCGAGCGCGCGCACCTCCACGTCGACCAGGTTCGCGCCGAGCCGATCCAGTACGTCGGCGGAGGCGAACACCACGGGTGGACGCAGATCGCCGAGCGCCGTGGGGCGCAGCAGTCCCCGCTGTCCGCACCAGAACGCCGGCTCCGGTTGCACCGGGATGGTGGAGACCACCTGTGCGATGGTCGCCCGGGCCGTCCGTTTGGTACGTCGTTCGGTCAGGTTGAGCGCATCCCCGACCGATACGCCGTAGACATCGGCCATCGATCGCTGCACCACCAGTTGGCGCTCGGCCAGCTCGCCGAAACCTGGTTCGAACTGTGCGCCGGCGCCGGTGCGCTCGATGGCGACCAGTCGTCGCTGGACACCGTCTGGATCGGTGGACGACGCGAAGTCGGCGGTTGCGAAACGCGTGCTGATCGGTGGCGCCACCCCGTCGAGTTGGTCGAGGAGCTCGCCGAGGGCGTTCTCATCGGCACCGCTCGGCAGCGGGAGATGGAGCGCCACGTCGGCCGGGCAGGTCGACCCGATCGCGAGCTGCACGGCCTCCGAGCCCGCAGCGGACACGTACAGGGGCACCCCGGCCAGACACGCAGCGAGCAGGAGGAATCCTGCCGCGACCGCGCTCTGCCCCCCAGTTCTCACACGACCACCGTGTCCGGCCACGGCGCGATCCTGTCGCGCTCAGGCACACTCGTCCCGGAACGTGGCCCGAGACGCGGAACAACCGCGTCGTCGGCCAGGAGCACCGCTTTCAGTCCGATCCCTCGGGAGACGCGCGCAGTTCGGTGCGGTGACCATCGGGGTCGTGCAGGTCGCGGCACCACGGCACCGACCGCTCCATGTCGCTCACCGGGTACACCAGATGATCGAGCTCGAGTTCCAGGGCGCGCATGCGGCCAGTCTGCACGACCCGCCTCACCCCCGCCGGCGAGTTCGCACGACGATCATCGGAGACGAACGTGCGTTCGTGCTCTACTGGTGACCGTGTCTCGACCTGATCCACGTTCGGCTACCCCGCTCGCACGGGTCACGTTCTGCGTCCTCGACCTCGAGACCACCGGCACCGACCCCGGCTGGGACGAGATCACCGAGGTGGGGGCGATCCTGGTGCGAGGCGGCGAACGGCTCGGCACGTTCCACACCCTGGTCGGGCCCGGCCATGCGGGCATCGACGGGGTGTTGCCGTCGCTCGTGGACTTCATCGGCGACGCCGTCATCACCGGGCACAACATCTCCTTCGACATCCGCTTCCTCGACGCGGCGCTGGCCCGGGCCGAGCGGCCGCTGCTCGACAGCAGCGACGTCGTCGACACGATGTACCTCGCACGGGCGCTGCTGCGCGACGACGCGGACGACTGCCGCCTCGGCACGTTGGCCGCTCGGTTCGAGTTCGAGCACCGGCCCAGCCACCGCGCGTTCGAGGACGCCGCGGCGACGGTCGACCTGCTGCACCTGCTGATCGAGCGCAGCTCGGCGTTCGGCGTGGTGGGTCTCGACGACCTGTGCGCGCTGCCGACGCTGGCCGGGCACAAGTGGGCGGCCAAGTTGCGCCACACCGCATCGTTGCCCCGGGAGCCGGGGGTGTTCACGTGCCTCGACGATCGTGGGCAGGTGGTCTGGGTGGGTGAGGCCGGCGACCTGCGACGTGACGTCCGGCAGCTGTTCTCGCGGGCGGGCTCGGCGGTCCACGCCTCGGTGCTGCGCGACACCTGCGGCTGGGAGGTGCGCCACGTGGCCTCCCCCCTGGCGCGAGCCGTCGCCCGTCAGCGGTTGTTGCACGCGCACCGACCGCGGCTGCAGCGGCGCGACGTGATGGGCGACGCCGCGGTGTTCGTGCAGGTGGCGTCGACCTCGCGCTCGGTCAAGGCCGCCGTGGTGCGCTCTGCCACCACGACGGGCTTCCACCTCGGACCGATCTCGGATCGGGCGACGGCGGCTGCGGCGGTGGCGTGCATCCGCCGTCTCGCCGGGGCCGGGGCTGGCGCCGACATGATCGCGATGCTGGCCGACGCTGCCGACGGTCGACCCGAGCCGCTCGAGCGGGCACTCGTCGAACTCGCGTCGACCACACCGGACGACCCCGTCGACGCCGCCCTGTTGCGACGCGACCGGCAGGCACTGCTCGATCTGCTGGCGGCCCATCGGCGCGTACGCACGGCTCGATCGTTCACGGGCGAGCTCGATGTGACGGGGCACCGGGTGGCGATCGCATCGGGCCTCCTGCTCGGGGACGACCTCCCACCGGTGACGGCGACGGCACTCGACGACGACCATCCGCTCCACGGCGACCTGCTCGCCGAGGTGCTGCTCGTCGCCGACCTGCTCGATGGCGACATGTCGGATGCGTTCCCGCCGGGGGCCGCAGTCGGCGTGAACGGCGCCTGACCGAACGACGCCTGGTCGGCCGGCTCTGATCAGCCTGCCGCGCGGAAGCGGACGGGCACCTGGTTGAGCCCGAGCACGAAGTTGCCACGCCGCTGCGGGAGGGGTTCGTCGGTCGCCAGCTCGAGGTCGTCGAAGCGGCGGAGCAGTTCCTCGAACAGCACACGCAGCTCGAGCCTGGCGAGCGGGGCGCCGAGGCAGTGGTGGCGTCCGTAGGCACCGAAGGCCACGTGGTCGTTCGGGGTGCGGCGGATGTCGAATCGGAACGGATCGGTGAACACCGACTCGTCGCGGTTGCCGCTCGGGTACAGCAGCAGGATCCGGTCGCCCTCGCGCACCTGTTGCCCGTTGACCTCCACGTCGGCGGTCGCGGTGCGGTTCATGTTGCGCACCGGGGTGGCCCAGCGCAGCATCTCCTCGATCGCCGACGGCATCAGCGATGGATCGGCGCGCAGCGCGGCCAGCTGATCGGGATGTTGCAGCAGCGCCGCGACCCCGGCCGAGATCACGTGACGGGTGGTCTCGTCACCACCGACGAGCACGAGCATGGTCTCGAACACCAGGTCGACGTCGGACAGGGGCTCCTCGCCGTCGGCCGGGTTCACCACCAGGCTCACGAGGTCGGTGCCGTCGCCGCCGCGGCGCTGCTCGATCTTCTCGGTGATGTACCCCCACCAGTCACGCACGGCCTGCTCGACCTCCGAGCGCACCTCGGCCCCGCCCGTGGCGAACAGGTCGCTCCAGTGGAGCAAGGTGTGGCGGTCCTCCTCTGGAAGGCCCATCAGCTCGCCGATCATGTACATCGGCAGCGGCGTGGCGAGGTCGGCGACGACGTCGCACTCGCCCTGCTCGATCACGGCGTCGATCAGCTGGGTCACCTTGGCGCGGATGAAGGGCTCGTGGTCCTCCACGCGGCGACGGGTGAAGCCGGCGCTGATGAGCCGGCGACGCCGGGTGTGCTCGGGTGCGTCGAAGTTGATCATCGACGGCACCGAACTCTCCGGACGGGATCCCTTGCCCGAGCAGAACGTGCGCCAGTCGCGGCTCATCCGCATGATGTCGGCATGCGCCGCCGCACCCCAGATGCCGGTGGTGTCGTCCCAGTACATCGGGGCCTCGGCGCGCATCCAGGAGGTGAACTCGTCGAAGTTCGCATAGAAGTCCTCTGACAGGAGCTGGATCTCCGGACGGGTCGGATGGTCGGGCGTGCGTGTACCCGCCCGGTCGAAGCTGATCCGGAAGTCCTGGTACTGCTCGGCCTCGAGGTCGTGCGGCTCGCTCATGGCGTGATTCTCACATCACGACGGGCGCCGGTTCGTGCCGGGCGTCGCACCGACCTCGGGGCGGTCCTGCGTCAGACGACGGGCTGATGCCGACCCACCGACGGCGGCTGCAGCATCAGGCGCTGGCGGGCGCTGCACCGGTCGAGCACCTCGGGACCCCATCCGGTGTACTCGCTCCAGCAGAGGTGTCCGGGTGCGTACTTGTACAGGAGGGCGAGGCGCTGGTGTTCGGCTCGCCAGGGCAGCGTGCCGTGGGTGAGCGCCTCGGTGAACACCACCATGTCGCCGGCCTTCAGCGGCACCGGCTTCACGAGGTCGTCGACACCGTGAGGCAACGAGAACGAGGCCTTGTGCGAGCCGGGCACGCAACAGAAGCCTGCGCCCTCCGGGTGGTCGACGAGCGCCCACATCACGGCGACGAGACCGTGATACGTGCGGTTGCCGCGGGCCACGTAGTACTGCGCCGGGTCGTACGGGGTGCCGCCGCCGTGCAGGCCGAGCCCGGTGGTGCCGGGCAGCATCTGGATGCCGTAGGCGTGGTCGAGACGCACGTTGCCGCCACACAGCTCGCGCACGATCTCGAACACCGCGGCGTGGTCGATCAACCAGCGCAGCTCGGGCGCCTCGGCGAGGAAGTTGGTGAACCGTTGCGACGCGACCGTCGTGCCCGGGACGGGACGTTCGAGCCGACCACACACCTCCACCAACAGCTCGACGACGTCGGCGGCGAGCGCGCCACGACGCACCAGATAGCCCTGGAGGTCGAATCGGTAGCGTTCAGCTTCGGTCAATGCGGCCACGCTCGGCACTGTAGACGGGGGTTCGCGAAGCCAGCTGGTACCGTCCCCCCGATGCCCGCGTTCGACCGAGAATCCTGGCCCGTCAACGATCGCGACGCCTTCCGCGCGTCGGTCCGCAAATGGATCACCGCCAACTGGTCGGTGTCGATCACGCTGCGCGAGTGGTGGCAACGCCTCGCCGACGCCGGCCTCACCGTCCCCACGTGGGCGACGCCGCTCGGCGGCATCGGCGCCACCACGACGATCCAGGGGATCATCGAGGACGAGCTCGCCCGGATCGCCACGATCGCGCCACCGCTGTCGGGTGTCGGCGTGCACCTCGTCGGCCCGACCCTGCGCCACCACGGCACCCAGGCCCAGCGCGACCGTTGGCTCGGGTCGATCGTCGACGGCACGGCGAACTGGTGCCTGCTCCTCGAGGAGCCCGACGCGCGTGACGACGTGGGCGGCACCGTGTCCACGGCCGAGCGCACCTCTGGCAGCGACGGCGGCCGTGCCACGTGGTCGGTCGACGCCGTGAAGCTGTCCACCGATGCCGACCTCGCCGATCGTGGCCTCGTGTTCGTGCGCACGGAGGAGGGCTCCACCGGTCGCGACGGGCTCTCGTGCTTCGTGCTCGACCTCGCCCAACCGACCGTCAGCGTGCAGCGGCTCGCCAGCGGCGTGTCGGTGGTCGTCGCGCAGGGCGCCACGGTGTCGGCCGACGACCGCATCGGGGAGCCGGGCGAGGGATGGCCAGTCGCGCAGACCGTGCTGGCCCATCGACAGACGAGCCTCGCAGGCCGCATCCGACGCGGCCTGATCGACGTGCCTGCCGGCGAGCGCGCCGGCAACCTCGACCGCACCACGGGCGACGTGCTCACGCGCACGCGGCCGAGGTCCGCGCCGGCGCAGGAGCGTCGGAAGAAGACGTGACGACGGCAGCCGGCGTGGCGCCGCGCTGCGCCATCGTCGGGGCGGGCCGCATGGGCCGTGCACTGGCGGCCGCGCTCGCCGACTGGGACGGACCGTTCGGCCGCGGGTTCGACGGCAGCGACGCCGACGGGCAGCCGTACGACGTGGTGCTGCTCGCGGTGCCCGACGCCGCGATCGGTGCGGCCGCCGGCGCGATCCGACCGGGTCCGCTCGTGGGGCACACCGCCGGCGCGATCGGTCTGCAGGTGCTGTCGCCCCACGAGGCGTTCGGTGTGCATCCGCTGATGACCGTGCCGGCCACCGGCGCCGACTTCCGCGGCGCCGGCGCCGCCGTGGCGGGCACCACGCCCCGTGCGCTGGCGGCGGCCCGGTCGATCGCCGTCCGGCTCGGGCTCGACGCATTCGAGATCGCCGACGACGACCGTCCGGCGTACCACGCTGCGGCATCGATCGCGTCGAACTTCCTCGTGGCGCTCGAGGACGCCGCCGAGGCGGTGCTCGCCACCACCGGTGCCGAGCGACGCATCCTCGTCCCGCTCGTCCGGGCGGCTGTCGACAACTGGGCCGCGCACGGTGGGCCGATCGCGCTCACCGGGCCGATCGCCCGCGGCGACGAGGCGACCGTCGCCCGACAGCGAGCGGCGATCGAGACGCGCACCCCCGAACTGCTGGCGATGTTCGACACCATGTGCGAGCTCACCCGTGGGCTCGCACGTCGTCCGGCGGCGACGTCGGAACGACCGGCATCGAACGAGGAGTCCTGATGGCCCACTGGTTGATGAAGAGCGAACCCGAGGAGCTCGGCTACGACGATCTCGTTCGCAAGAAGCGGGCCGGATGGGACGGCGTGCGCAACTTCCAGGCGCGCAACTTCCTGCGCAGCATGGTGGTGGGCGACCTCGTGCTCTTCTACCACTCGAGTACGAATCCGCCCGGCGTCGCCGGGATCGCCCGCATCGCGAAGACCGTCGAGCCCGACCCCACCCAGTTCGATCCGGCGAGCCACTACTACGACCCGCGCTCGGATCCTGCCGACCCCCGTTGGGACTGGGTGACGGTGGCACCGGTGCGCAAGCTCCGCTACGTCACGCTCGACGAGCTGCGCACGATCCCCGAGATGGCCGACTCGCGTCTGCTGGCACGCGGCAACCGCCTGTCGGTGATCCCGCTCACCGAGGCCGAGTTCGACGCGGTCGTCGCCGCCGCCGATCGCGGCTGATCGCGTCGCTCTTCGCGGCGGGGCCGTTCGGCCCTGGCACGGGATGCATGCCCGGCGCACGCTGGGGGTACAGGACCGGGGCGGACGGTTCCGACAGATCGCTCGCCTGGGCGCATCATGCCCGCATCAGGCGCACGGAGGAGGGGTCATGAAGACGGCTGCAGGGCCGGTGCTCGCACCGGTCGCACCGGACGACCATGTGCTGCGACCGTTGCTCGATCGGCTGCAGCGCGAACCGGAGGCGAAGATCGCGTCGTACCGCGAGGGCGACCGCTTCGTCGACATCTCGGTGCGAGCCTTCGTCGACCGTGTGCGCTGCTTCGCCCGCGGGTTGATCGCGTCCGGCGTGCAACCGCGCGATCGCGTCGCACTCATGTCCCACACCAGGCTCGAGTGGCTGATCGCCGATTTCGGCATCCTCGCCGCAGGCGGCGTGACCGTGCCGATCTACGACACGTCCTCGACCGAACAGATCCGCTGGATCCTCTCCGACAGCGAGGCCGTGTTCGTCGTGGTCGAGACGCCGGCCATGGCGGCGACCGTTGCCCTGCTCCGGCCGCACCTACCGTCCTGCCGCGACGTGCTCGTGATCGACGACGGTGCGCTCGACGAACTCTCCCGGCGCGGTGCGACGGTGGCCGATGCCGAGGTCGACACGCGCATCGACGCACTCCGGGCGGCCGACCTGGCGACGATCATCTACACGTCGGGCACCACCGGCATGCCCAAGGGCTGCATGCTCACGCACGCGAACCTGTGCGCCAACACCGCGCAGACGATCGACGCCCTCGGGCAGGAGGTGCGGCCCGGCGACACCGGCTTGCTGTTCCTCCCGCTCGCCCACGCACTCACCAAGGGCAACGCGCTGTTCGCGGTCGCCGCCGGCATCCGGCTCGGCTTCGCGAGCGACATGGGGCACCTGCCGAACGAGCTGAAGATGTACAAGCCCTCGACGATCGCCGCCGTGCCGCGGGTGTTCGAGAAGGTGTACAACACCGCCAGCCACACGGCCCACCGCGAGGGCAAAGGCGCGATCTTCGAGCGGTCGGTGTCGACCGCGATCAGGTGGTCGCAGGCGACCACGGCCGGCCGGGTCATGCCATGGCTGCGGCTCGAGCACGCCGTGTTCGACCACCTCGTGTATCGCAAGATCCATGCGGCCTTCGGCGAGCGGCTCCGCCTGGCGTTCAGCGGCGGCGGTCCGCTCGGCGAACGGTTGACGCACTTCTTCGCCGGTGTCGGAGTGCAGATCTACGAGGGCTACGGGTTGACCGAGACGAGCCCCACACTCACCGTCAACCGGCCCGGCGCCTGGAAGCCCGGAACGGTCGGGCGCCCGCTCGCCGGGACGACACTCGGCATCGCCGCCGACGGCGAGATCGTCGTCCGGGGCCCACAGGTGTTCGCCGGGTACTGGCGCAACGACAATGCGACGGCCGAGAGCTTCGACACCGACGGCTGGTTCCTCACGGGGGACATCGGCGAACTCGACGACGACGGATTCCTGCGGATCACCGGCCGGAAGAAGGAACTCATCGTCACCGCGGCCGGCAAGAACGTGGCCCCGGCGCCACTGGAAGACCGGCTGCGGGCGCACGAGCTCGTGAGCCAGGCCGTCGTGGTGGGTGACGGCAAGCCGTTCATCGCAGCACTCGTCACCATCGATGCCAGCGCGTTCGCCGACTGGGCCAAGGAACACGGTCGCAGGGGTGTGCCGTTCGAGGAGGTACGTACCGACGCGGGGTTCCTCGCCGAGATCCAGGGGGCGGTCGACCATGCCAACGCGTCGGTGTCGCGAGCCGAGTCGATCCGGAGTTTCACGATCCTCCCGCAGGACCTGACCGTCGAGGCGGGCGAGCTGACGCCGACGCTCAAGGTGCGACGGGCCGTGGTGGCAGCGCGGTACGCCGAGGAGATCGATCGCCTCTACGCCGGACGACCACCCGGCGACGAGGAAGCCGCAATGAGTGGTGACCGGCGCTGACCGGGCACCGCTCGCCATCGGGCCTGCGCCGCAGTGGACTCAGCTGCGGAGCTGCTGTGCGAGGTAGTGCTGCTCGCCGATCTGACGGATGAGCTCGATCTGGGCCTCGAGCCAGTCGGCGTGCTCCTCCTCCGACACGAGGATCTCCTCGAGGAGGTGGCGAGAGGCGTTGTCGCCGACCGCGACGCACGAGGCGATGCCGTCGTTCAGCCGCTTGATCGCGACGTACTCGAGCTGCAGATCGAGGTCGAACTGCTCGGGCACGGTCTCGCCCACCCGCACCGGGTTGAGCCGCTGCATGTTCGGCACGCCCTCGAGGAACAGGATCCGGTCGATGATCTGGTCGGCGTGCTTCATCTCGTCGATCGACTCGTGCCGCACGTACTCGCCGAGGCGCTCGTAGCCCCAGTTCTCGCACATCTTGGCGTGGATGAAGTACTGGTTGATCGCCGTCAGCTCTGCGGTGAGCACGTCGTTGAGGATCTCGATCACCTGGGGGTTGCCACGCATGGGGCGATCCTAGGCGCTCAGGCCGAACACGGGCCGGAGGCTCACGGCCTGGTCGGTGTGGCGCTCGAGGAGCTCGAGCACCGCCGGCTCGCAGCCACCGCACCGGGTGGCGGCGCCGCACGCGGCCTGGACGTCGCCGAGGGTGTGCGCTCCGCGATGGATCGCTTTGACGATCGCTCGGTCACGGACCGCTTCGCAGTGGCAGATCAACGCCATGCAGGAGACATTAGGACGGCCTAACACGATGTGTCAATGGGCCGAACGACACATCGACGAGCGGACGAAGGACACATCCGCTCGATCCGTCGTCCCACGCCATGGCGGGCGACCATGTCAGATCCATGGATGCCACCGATGCGCTGGTCCTCGCGATCCACCTGACCGCCACGGCGGCGATGACGGGCCTGATCTGGTTCGTCCAGGTCGTGCACTACCCGCTGTTCACCGCCGTCGGCACCGACGGGTTCCCCCGCTACGAGACCCAGCACCAGCAGCGGACGTCGTTCGTGGTCGGCCCGTTCATGGCCATCGAGGGCGGTCTCGGCCTCTGGCTGCTCGCCGCGCCACCCGACGGGCTCGGCCGTGCGCTGCCGTTCGTCGGCTGCGTACTGCTCGCCGCGATCCACGCGAGCACGGTGCTGCTCCAGGTGCCGGCCCACGGGCGGCTCGGCTCGGGATACGACGCGACCGTGGTTCGGCGTCTGGTGCGCACGAACTGGATCCGGACGGCGGGCTGGTCGGCCCGAGCCGTCGTCGCGGTCGCGATGGTCACCGTCGCCGCCTGACCTTGCCTGATCGATGTCTGACCTTGCCTGATCGATGCCTGAGCGGCGCGTTCGCCGGGTCAGCCGCCGGCGGGCACGCGGATGCGGATGAACTGCGGGCCGCCGTCGGCCTGGGCACGCCGGATCGCGGTCGTGAGCGCGGCGGGCTGGTCGACCACCTCGGTCGACCAGCCGAACCCGCGGGCGATCAGATCGGGGTCCGCCGACGACACGTCGACACCCATGCGGGGCGCGTCGACGTCGTCGAACGACTGACGGATCTGCGCATAGCCGCGGTTGTCCCACACCACCAGCACGAGGTCGAGGTGGTCGTCCGCCGCGGTCGCCATCTCGGCCACGGTGAACAGCCAGCCCCCGTCGCCGGCGAGCGCGATCACCGGTCGGTCGGGCGCTGCGACCTTGGCGCCGATCGCCATCGGCAACGCACAGCCGAGCGTGCCGAGTCCGTAGGGCGCGAGCCACGACCGGGGCCGTTCGCAGGGCAGCGCCACGTGGGCCGAGTAGGCGAGCTGGGTGCTGTCGAGGGCGACGATCGAGTCGGGGGTGAGCGTGGCGGCGATCGCGTCGATCCACGCACGGCGATCGGGTCGGAACTCGCCGAGTGCGGTGTCGAGGATGGCTCGTGCCCGCGACGCACCGTCGGTCGTCCCCGTGCGGTCGATGTGGCCGAGCGCTCGATGGAGCCGTTCGAGCGCGAGCCGGGCGTCGGCCACGATCGACACCTGTGGCTCGACCCGGCGTGAGTTCTGGGCAGCGTCGATGTCGATGCGCACGACCGTGCCCGCGAACTCGAGCGCCCGTCCGCCGTTGTAGAGATCCGCGTCGGACAACTCGGTGCCGACCACCAGCACGACGTCGGCGGCCTCGACGATGCGCTGCACCGTCACGCTGCCGAGGGTGTTGCCCGCGCACAGCGGGTGCGACGACGCCACCACACCCTTGGCGTTACCGGTGAGCACGACCGGCGCGTCGAGCGTCTCGGCGATGGCGACGAGGGCGCTCCCGGCGTCGATCGCTCCGCCGCCGGCGATGATCAGCGGCGAGGCGGCTGCCGCCAGCGCGTCGGTCGCGCGGGCGATCTCTGCCGGATCCCCCGACGGCCTCGATGCGTTCGACGGCCGCGCCGTGAACGGATCGGTCCGACGTTCCAGCACATCGGTGGGGAACGCCAAGTGCACCGGCCGCGGTCGCGAGGAGGTGAACACATCCCAGGCGCGTGTGAGGAGGGCGGGGATGTCGGCCGGGTCGAGCACGGTCTCGCTGAACGCCGTGACCGACCGGGCGACGAGCGCCTGATCGTCGAGGTCGTGCAGCGGGCCGAAGCTCCGGCCGAGCGCACCGGTGTCGGTGGTGGAGGCGAGCACGAGCATGGGCCGCGAGTCATGGAAGGCCTGGGCCATGGGCGTGAGGGCGTTGGTGAGGCCGGGCCCGGTGATGAGCGTGCACACCCCGGGCCGGCCGGTGACGACCGACCAGCCGTCGGCCATGAAGCCGGCACCCTGTTCGTGGCGCGGCGAGACCGTTCGCACGCCCGCCCGGTGGAGCCCGCGGTAGAGCTCGATGTTGTGCACCCCGGGGATGCCGAAGACCACGTCGACGCCGTACTCGCGGGCGAGCAGGTCGATGATCGCCTCGCCGACCCGCAGCTGCCCAGGTGCGGGCATCACGCGGCTCGCTCTGCCGCCAGTTGCTCGGCGAGCTCTCGGATGCGACGGCACGCCTCGATCATCACGTCCACCTCGACGGTGAGGGCGAGGCGGAGGTGGCCGCCGCCGCGGGAACCGAAGCTCTCGCCGGGCATGACGACGACGCCGCATTCGTCGAGCAGCCGCCAGGCGAACTCTTCGCCCGTGAGCCCGGTGGGCCGGATGTCGGCCATGACGAACATGCCACCTTCCGGCATGTGCACGCTGACGGCGTCGGACCCGGCCAGGGTGGCGACCATCGCCTGCGCCCGTTCGCGGAAGACGTCGCGCTGGCGGGCCACCTCGGGGTGCGTCTCGTTGAGCGCGACGACCACGGCGTCGCAGAGGAACGGCTGGATGCCGAACAGCATCGTCTCCGACACCAGGGTGAGCCGGCGGATGAACTCCGCGGGACCGGCCGCCCATCCCGAGCGGAAGCCGGGCAGGGCGTGCGACTTGGAGATGGAGGCCACCGAGACCGAGCGCTCACGCAGCTGCGGGCGGTCGAAGGGCGATGAGAACGGCACGTCGAAGGTGAGGTCGGCGTACACCTCGTCGCACACGATCCAGAGGTCGTGCCGTTCGCACACCTCGCCGATGGCGTCGATCTCGGCCTCCGACAGCACCGCCCCCGTGGGGTTGCTCGGGGTGTTGAGCAGCAGCACCCGCGAGTTCGGGGTGATCGCGGCCTCGAGCGCCTCGGGCGTGAGGTGGAAGTTCTGCTCGGGCAGCGTGGGCACCGCCACGAAGGTGGCACCGCTCGCCGCGACGACGGCTTCGTAGGTGGCGTAGTACGGGTCGGGCACCAGGACCTCGTCACCGAACTCGACGAGGGTGTTGATCGCCGCGTACAGCGCGTGCTGCGTGCCGGACGTGCAGGCGATGTTGTCGCGAGTGACCGTGACACCACCGCTGCGCCGGGTGAGATGACCGGCGATCGCGTCGAGCGTGGCCGGCTCACCCTTGCCGGAGGTGTACTTGGTGCGGCCCTCGTGCAGCGAGGTGATCGCCCGCTCGACCACCGCCGGCGGCGGCGGGAGGTCGGGCTCCCCGATCGAGAGGAAGATGAGATCCTCGCCGCGCACGGCGCGCCCACGGCCGGCGATGTGCACCGCCCACTTGGCGGCGCCCAGCCCGTCGAGGCGGTCGGAGATCGATGCGTACTTCATGACGGTCCGAGCCTACGGCCGTGTCGCGCCACCATCCCGGCCCCGCCGTGGGTCACTGGCAGGTGCCGACCGGGCTTCCCCGGAAACACTGTCAGGAGAGGTCCGCGTCGTTACGGACGCTGGGGCACGCCTGGTCGCCACCTACCGGCACATCGGTGACGCCGGATCGATCGGACACCGATGTCAACAGGATCGAACGAGCGTCGGAATCCGCGCCGGCTCTCTCGCCGATTGCGCACCCGAGAACGCCCGTTTCGCCGCGCCGCGGTGGTGACGCGCTCCGCAGGGTGATCGTGCCGGCAGCGCCGTGTCGCTTCAACAACGCAAACCGCCGCGGCGCGGATCGATCGAGTTACGTACTGTGGCCGACGTGACCATGATCGAATTGGCCGAGATCGATGACGACAACCTGGCAGCGGTGCAGGCTGTCACGGTCTCGGACCGCCAACGTGACTTCGTCGGCACCGTGCGGGAGGCGCTCGACGAAGCAGCCGACTGTCCCGAAGGCAACCCGTGGTACCGCGCCGTCGTCGTCGACGGCACGGTCGTCGGGTTCGTCATGTTGAGTTGGAACGTCACACCCGATCCGCCCGAGATCATCGGACCTTGGTTCTTGTGGAAGCTGATCGTGGATCAGCAGCACCAGGGTCGAGGCATCGGCGCTGCGGTCGTGCAGGCGGTAGCTGCGATCGTCAGCGCCGAGGGCGCCTCGGAGCTGCTCACCAGCTTCGTGCCGGCCGAGGACGGCCCAGCGGGGTTCTACGCTCGTCTCGGCTTCGTGCCGACTGGTGACGTCGATGTCGAAGGCGAGACGATCGTCAGCCTCGCCCTCTCGGCCACGCCGGACTTCTCGAGCGTTCTGGTCTGGGACGACCCGCACGACGAAGGCTCTCTCGAAAGCGGCTGAGCGAGCGCTTCTCGGCCGTTCGCTGTCAGCACTGATCGGGTGTCAACGCTGTGCGACGGGTCCCTCGGGCCATTCGAGCACCATCTCTCCGCCATACGGCGTGGCCGCCCAATGGCCTGCCAACGATCGAACATGAGCGTGCAGCCGTGTCGCGAGGTCCGGCGAAACAACTCCTGGTGCAATGCGAGCGAGAACCTCATGGATCTCGGTTGCGTTCGCTCCGGTTCGCATCATGGTCTGCATCGGCCCGCTGAGCGTCTCGGCGAGGGGCATGTCCGCTCCATCCAGCCCGCCTCCTGAGAGGCTCCCACCTCGTGCGACCGACCCCCAGACGCCTGCGAACAGGCCCAGTTCGAGCTCAACGGCGACGTGCGCGAGATCGTGGCGAAGGAAACTGCGTGAATCGAGCTCGACGGCCTCGCTGGAACCGTCGCTGCGTTCCACTCGAACCGTGTGGCGCTGATCCGACAACTTGACGAACACCACCTTCACGCTCGCGACGGTACCGGCAGCGTGCAGTTGGTCCAGACGACCTTCTCGGGCAAACGAACACGTGGACGCGTGCGTCGTTGCCGAGCGATGTCCCGCTCCCGTGGCGGCACAACTCGGATCACTCAGGAAGGTGGCGAAGGAAGTCGGCCTGTTCGTGCTTGGATCTCAGGACGTGTACGTCGAGAAGGCCGGCGCAACGGTTGGCAAGGCGACGGTCGTTCTCGAGGACCGTGTTCCGGTTGCGCCAGTTGCGCCAGGCGATGCCCCACTCGTCGCCGATGCGCTGAGAGAGCGATTCTTCGCAGCCCTCGGGTAGTTGCGTCTCCGCAGGTCTGCGAAGTCCCCGCCGAAGCGCTCGCCATGAACAGACCCACCACTGAGTCGCGATGATCACAAGCGTGTCGGCGTGTGCGATCAACAGATCCTCGTCGACATCGTTGCTGTCGACGATCCAGCGCGGGACGGCGAGTAGCTGTCGCTGTATCTCGATCAGTTCGTCACGTGGCACGCGAACCCAGCCGGGCCTCCAACTGTGGAGGTCGAGATGGATCAGGGGCAGGCCCGTCTTCGCCGCCAGCTGCCGGGAGAACGTGCTCTTCCCGGCACCGGCCATGCCGGTGACAACGACGCGACTGCTCATGGAGCGACGTCTCGACCGCTTCTCGGACTCCCGCTCCCCATCTCTTCAGTATGGCCATCTCCGACCGGCTCGCCCGAGAAGCGATCGCCCAGCGCTTCACTTGCAGCCCGCCGAAGTCAGCCATGGATCGAAGCCCCGCTGCACCATGACGGGTGGCGATCAGATCGGATCAGATCGGATCAGGCGGGATCAGGTGGCGATGGCTGCGGACGCGAGCTTGACGAGTGATTGATCGAGCGAGCTCTCCGGCACGAGCGGGAAGCTGATCTTCTTCAACAGTTCCTTGTCGGTGACGTTGCTCCAGTCGCAGGTGATCGACACGGTGGTTGCGTTCGAGCCTTCCGACTTCAACTGCCACAGCCATTCCCACCCGGGGGGCTCGGTGCCGGCCGGTGCCGTCTTCCACCCGATCATCTTGTTCGCGTCGTAGGCGCTCACGAAGTTGTCGGTCTGGTAGTCGCCGCCCATGTGGTCGCCCGACATGTTCATGGTGAACTTCTGGCCCACGTGGTCGAGGCGGTCGCCGTGGACGAGGCTCTTGACGAAACCCGACCCGTCGAGCTCGGTGTGGCGATGCGGGTTGGACAAGATGTCGAACAGGTCCTTGGTCGGGGCGGGGATGCTTCGCTCGACCGTGATGGAGGTGGTGTCACTCATGCGTAGGCGGTAGCCGGTTGCCGAGCTCGTTACACACCGGATCCGACACTCGCTGCAATCCTGCGATGGACGAACGGTTGATCTACGAGCTCAGATTGCCGGCGAGGTTCTCCAACGACGACGAGCAACGACGAGCAACGACGAGCAACGACAAGCAACGACGAGGGGCGGTCACCGACGAAGCGGCTCGCCAACGACGTCTTCCCCGTCCCCGGCGCCGCGTCGAGGTGGGCGAGACGAGCCACGGCCGCCAGCCTGACCGTTTCCCGCGGGACATCGGATCGGTGGCAGTCGGTCAGAGGAGACTGGCGATGACCGCGACGAGCACGATCGCTGCGAGGCCGATGCCCAAGACCGCCAGGCCGGTCTTCACCATCGACCACTGGAACCGGCGCAGACGGGGGTCGTCGTTGGCCAGGTTGCGGGCCGCCGCACCGGTGGCGCGGATGCGGCCCTCGACGGTGAACAACTCCCCGGGCCGACTCGTCGCCGGTTGCCAGTCGAGCTCGTCGTTCGGTTCGGGGAATCGAGACACGATCGCCACGGTAGCGAGTCGGGAACTCGTCTCAGCACCGCCCGTTCAGGCGGAGGCACCGCTGTAGCGGCGGGAGCCGCGCACCCAGACGAAACGGGTGATGGCGAAGGCGATCACGAGGAAGCCGAGGGTGATCAGGCCGCGCTCCCAGGTGAGCCTGCCCGTGAGCGATTCCGACGGCACGGTGACCGCGAAGCCGATCGGCACGAGGTACGTGAGCGACAGGCGAAGCCACGCCGGGTAGACGCTCACCGGATATTGACCCGCGCGGTACAGCCCGAAGAACAGCTCCTGCACGTGGTCCATGCGCACGAACCAGAACGAACCGCTGGTCACCACCAGCCACAGGCAGTAGACGAGCGAGCTGCCGCCGGCGAGCGTCGCCGCGAACGCGAGGCCGTCGAGCACGCCCACCGATGTGTCGAGCCCGGTGATCCCCCAGACGAGTACCACGAGCCCGAGCACCACGTCGGTGAGCCGCCATACACGGAACTCGCGCACGCTCGAGAGCAACTGGGAGTCGACCGGCTTGGTGAGCACGTGGTCGAACGTGCCCTGGCGTACGTCGGTCATCACCCGGCCCATGTTCGGTTCGATCACGAACCCGATGATCCCGCCGACGATCGTGAACACGCCCATCACCACCAACAACTGCGGCCGCGTCCAGCCGTCGAGGGTGTCGGTGCGGTCGAAGACGAGCGCGAGCGCGACGAGCCCGGTGCCGAGCGCCACCATCGACTGGATCAGCTGGATCGCGAAGTTCGAGCGGTACTGCAGCTCGTTCATGACGTTGACGCGCAGGTGCAGGCCGACGAGGCGCAGCCCCTGCATCCGGCGCCGCTCGAGGACGAGGTCCGGAGCACCGGGATCGGGAACCCCGTCGGCCACAGGAGCGCTCATCCGTTCACCGCCGTGTAGGCCTTCACGCCGCGCCGCCACATCAGGTTCACACCGATGGCGCCGATCGCGATCCACGCGGCCTGGCGCAGCAGTCCCTCGACCAGTTCGCGGTTCGTGATGGGGCCGACGAGCGAGGTGATCGGGAAGCCGAACGTCGACTCGAACGGCAGATAGTTCGCGAGGTCCTGCACCCAGCCGGGCATGAGACCGATCGGCAGCAGTCGCCCGGACAGCAGCAGCTCGAGCGCGAAGTACACCTCGAAGATCGCGGTCACCCGCGTCGTCCAGAACGTGATCATGCCGAGCATCCAGAGCAGCAGCGAGCGGATCAGATACGCACCCCAGATGGCGACCGCGAACGTGGCGATCTGGGCGACGGTCGGGTCGAGCTCGGGTTCGAACACGAGGGTGAGCACGGCCGCGATCGGGATCCACAACAGGATCACCACCACCTTCCACCCGGCGAAGGACCCGAGGTCGTAGTGGATCGGGTGGATCGGTCGCACGAGCTGTGCCGACAGCTGCCCTTCGCGGATGCGTTCCTCCCACCCGAACGGCGTGAAGACGATGTTCATGTTCCGGACGAGCGTCCAGACGATGTAGTACGCGGCGAACGTGCCGGCGGTGTAGCCGTCGACGGAGCCGCCCTGCTGCCGGGCGATCGTCGACCACACGACGAGGTAGATCACCGGCTCGATGACCATGCCGACCATGTAGAAGTAGTTCGCCGCCCGGTACTGGAACTGCTCCATCATCGAGACGCGGGCGAGCGTCGCGTAGAGCCGCACCATCGAGCGGACGCGTCCCTCGCGCTCGCCGAGCCTGTCCACCTCACCGGCGACGGCGAGGTCGCTCACTGCTCCACCGCCCCGCTCGCGAAGGCGAGCTCGATCACGTCGTCGATCGGCGGGTCCTCCACCGTGAGGTCGCGCACGTCGTGCTCGGACAGCAGTTGCGCGGTGACCACCGCCGTGCGGCTCCGCTCGATCCGCAAGGTGGTGCGAGCCCCGGTCTGCTCCATCACCTGTCCGAACGCCGACAGGTCGGCGGGCTCGTCGAGCGTGACCACGAGCGTCTTGTGGCTCGCGAACCGCTCCGCCAGATCGCGCAGTGGACCGTCGAACAGGATCGCCCCGTGGTGGATGACGATCACCCGCTCGCACAGCGCCTCGACGTCGGCCATGTAGTGAGTGGTGAGCATCACGCTCGCCCCGTGGCGCTGGTTGTAGTCGGCGAGGAAGCTGCGGATGCGACGTTGCATGGTGACGTCGAGCCCGAGGGTGGGTTCGTCGAGGAACAGCACCTTCGGGCGGTGCAGGAGCGAGTTGGCGATCTCGGCCTTCATCCGTTCGCCGAGCGACAGGTTGCGGACCGGCTTGTCGACCAGAGGGCCGAGGTCGAGCAACTCGATCAGCTCGTCGCGCTGGGCGAGGAAGGGGCGTTCGGGCAGCCGGTAGATCGCGCGTGTCAGCTGGAAGCTGTCGAGCGCGGGCAGGTCCCACTGGAGCTGGTTGCGGTTGCCCATCACGAGCGTGATCCGCTGCAGGTAGTCGCGCTCGCGACGCCACGGTTGGAAGCCGAGCACCCGGCAGTCGCCGTGGGACGGGTGCAGCAGACCGGAGAGCATCTTGAGTGTGGTCGTCTTGCCGGCGCCGTTGGGGCCGAGGAACCCGACCACCTCGCCGGCGGCGATCGAGAAGCTGACCGCGCCGACGGCGGTCACCTCGCGACGGCGTCGCTTCCCGAGGCTCTTCGCGGCAGCGGCGAGGCCCGGATCGCGAACGGGCACCTCGAACACCTTGCCGAGCCCGTCCACCCTGATCACGTCTTCGACCATCCGGCCGAACCTACTCCTCCTCCCATGACGCCCTCCCGTGAGTTGCGCCCACCGCCTGCGACCCGGGGTGACACTCGATCGTTGCGGTCGCATGGCGAGTGCGTCGAGATGATGTCGGCTTGGTGACGATGCGGCGACGTGCACACGAACATGACCGGTCGCGTGACGAGAATGCGCCCCGTGAAGCGGGCCCGCGGAACGACGATGGCGCTGGCGATGACGGCGGCGCTGCTCATGGCATGCGGGTCCGACCCCGCCGACACGGCGCCGGCCGACACCACGCCGGCCGGCACCGCACCGGTCGTGGTCACGACCGACGTCGCGACCACCCTCGCGCCGACGCCCACCTCGAGCACGACCGCAGCACCGACGACCAGCGCCCCACCGCGCTCGACGACGACGACGTCCACCGCGCTCGGCCGGGTCGGCTTCGACCCGCCGTGTGTGGAACGCGATCCCGAGCGGCCGACCGCCGTCGTCGACGAGGCGACGCTCGATCGGCTCGGCCCGATCGGGGTGGTGCCCGCAATGCGCCTCGTCCTGCCGGACGGTTACTCGGCCTTCGACGGCTCGCAGCAGGACTCGACGTCGATGACGACCCGGATTCCTGGCGGGATGCTCGTCGTGATCGTGTCGTCGTACTTCCCCGAGTCGATGCTCATGGCCGTCGATCACGATGGTCACGTGCGCTGGCAGCGGTGCTTCGACGAGCGGGTGGTGACCGTCGCTGCGGCACCCGCGAGCGAACGTCCCGGCGAGGCGGTCGTGGTGACGTCGTCCTACGTCGACGACGAGTTCCGGACCTCGTGGTGGTCGATCTCGCTCGACGACGGGCTGCCGACGTCGACGCTGACCGACCATCTCGACCGGCTCGGTTTGCCCGATCATGCCGTTCCGGCCGGCGGACTGCTGTTCGTCTCCGGCGATCCCCTCGTGCTCGGCCCCGACGGTGCACACGTGGTGGATGTCGACGTCGACCGGCTGGCGGTGGTCGACCTGGCCGACCTGGCGGTCTCGGCCGTCCCGTTGCCGCCCGAGTTCGAAGGACACCCGGCAGGAGAGCTCCAACTGGAGATCGGCGCCGGCGGCGAACTGTTGCGGATGGGACTCGCCCGCGATCTCGTCCACCGCGTACCGAACTCGATGTGGACCGGCGGTGAGTGGAGCACCGATCCGGCGCGGCTCCGTGCCGCGTGGCCGACCACCGCCGGGTACGGATACCAGCCGTCCGCTGACGGCGGGATGCCGATGCTCGAGTCGTACGACGCGCTCGGCGAGGTGCGGTGGCGACGTGACGACCTCCGGCTGATGCTGGGCGAGGGCTTTCACGCCGGCGTGTTCGGCGACCGGGTGGTCGCGATCTCGTGCCGCCCGATCACCGGCGACCAGATGTGCAGCGAGTTCCGAACGGGTGCGTACTCGCTCGCCACCGGAGCGACGTTGTGGGAGGTCGACGGCTTTCGCTCGGTCACCGCTGCGGGCGACGGCCTGGCGATGATGTCGACCCGCGCCGGCGACGAGTCGTCGAGCGGTTGGGCGCTCGTCGACCTCGCCACGGGTGACCCCGTGCGCGCGGATCAGGTGTGGCTCGAGCCGACCGCGTTCCTCACCGAGTGCTGCGGCGGCTACGAGTACCAGCGGGTCGACCAGCACGACGGCGTGCTCGCCGTGCAGACCGGCGGCGCGCTGCTGGTGTACCTGCCCGAGCAGGCGTCGCACCCGACGATCGACATCGATCCGACCGGATCGGCAACCGAGGAGTGAGTCCCGTGCATCGACGTGTCAGCGGCAGGTGGGCAGCGTCGGCGATCGTCGCCCTCGTGGCATTGCTCGTTGCCGGGTGCGGCTCGGAGGACGAGCGTTCGTCGCCCCCGACCACGGTGGCCGAGACGCTCGCACCCACCACGGCTGCGCCCACGACGACCAGCACCCCGCCCACCACCTCCACCACGCCGCCCACCACACCGGCCACCACGCCGCCGACCGCGACGCCGTCGTTCCCACCGTCGACCCTGCCGTTGACCGAGTTCGCCGAACCCTGCGTCGAGGTGCCGGCGACCCGCGACGCACCGATGTTCGACGAGGCCCGGCTCGACAGGTTCGGTCCGCTCGGCACGACTCCGGCGATCGAGTTCCCCATCCCCGACGGTCCGCCGCTGCCCGACGGGGTGATCCCCGGGACCGCCGTCAGCGCCACCAGGATTCCCGGCGGCATGCTCGTGCAGGTCTCGGCGAGCTACGGCAACGCCGAGCGGGTGCTGACCGCGATCGACCACGACGGCAGCGTCCGGTGGCAACGCTGCTTCGACGGCGGCAGCGGATGGGTGATCGCGGCCGCCGCCTCCGAGGGGCCGACCGAGGTGCTCCTCGCCGACGACCGGCGATTCGACCGGACCCAGATCAGCACGTTCTCGGTCATCTCGCTGGCCGACGGACGCGAGACCGGGACATTGGCGGAGATCATCGAGGCCGCCGACCTCGCCACGCCGTCCGGACCGCTCACCACCGTCGCAGCCGGCCCCGGCGGGATCGGGCGCCGATCGGTGCTGCTCTCCGGCGACAACGGGGCGACTGCCGACCGACCCGTGTACCTGCTCGACCTCGTGGACATGACCCTGTCGACCGTGCCTGCGCCGCCGACACCGACCTTCGCCGTCGAAGGCACCGGCGTCGTCGCGATCGGACCCGACGATCGTTTGATCCGCGCGGACACCCTGCCGGACTACCGCTCGCGCACCACCGCCGTGTTCCTCGACGGCGAGTGGGAGACCGACGACGACGTCCTCGCCGACGCGATCCCGATCACCGCGTCGCCGTACGTCCCGTTCGAGACGACCCTCGAGGGGTTCCACTCGTTGAAGGCCACCGACCACACCGGCGCGCTCGTGTGGGAACGCGAGGACGTGATGCTCATCGACGCCGAAGGCTTCTGGTTCGGCACGGTCGACGACGTGGTGATCGCGATCTCGTGCATCGAGCCGATCTTCGACGGGTTCCCGTCGTGCGATGCCGGGTTCCGCACCGGGGGGTACGACCTCGCCACCGGCGCCACGATCTGGGAGCGCGACGGCTTCCACGGCTCCGCGATCAGCGGCGACGGCCACGTGCTCGCCACGACGGAGAACGGCGGCTGGGAACTGCTCGACGCGACGACCGGCCAGCGGGCACAGGCCGACCAGTCGTGGTCGGCGCCGTACCACTTCGGCACCGAGTGCTGCGGCGGCGACACCTGGCAGCGGGGCGAACGCCACGGTGGCCTCGTGCTCACCGTCAGCGACGGCATGGTGCGGATCTTCCTCCCGCAGTGGGCGACACACCCCACCACGACCCTCGAACTGCTCTGACCCGCCCGGAGCCGATCAGTACGCGTGCCGGCGGCGGAGACGTTCGCGCGACGGGACATCGGGCGCGTTCGTCGGGTTCATGGCGGCGCCAGGGTCCTCCAGCAGTACCTCGACGGGTTCCCATGGGCCGAAGCCCGTCGGCACGGCCAGGACGCGGTCGACCGGTACCGCCTCCGGTCGCACGACCTCGTTCGACGGCACCGACACGGTCCATCCGTCGCCGTTGGAGTCCCATCCGCAGAGTGCGTCGGGGACCTCGGGGTCGAGGGTGAGGGTGTACCCGGGGTGCGTCGGTGCAGGGGCCGACACGGCGAACACTCGACCGTCGACGCCGGGGCAGTCGAGCAACCAGATCGCCAGGTTGTGGAGCTGCCACGGATGCACCGCATCAGGCAGGCGAACCGCAGTCCAACCACCGGACGTGGCGAGGTGCAGGGTGTGCGACGCCGCTCGCTTCGGTGGCCAGAGCGTGCCGTACTCGTCGAGCCGCAGACGCACGGCCGCGAGGTCAGCCGCTACATGGGCGATGCGTTCGACCGGTGGATGTGCCACGGGCTCGGGCGCCTTCTTCGAGAACAGACCCATCGAGGGCGAACGGTAGTTGCGGGCATCAGCGGTACACCCGTATCGGCGAGACTTCGTGCGTGCACGTCCACCTCACGACCGAACGGATGGTTCTGCGCCGATTCACCGTCGATGATCTCGACCTGCTGGTCGAGCTCGACGGCGACCCGGCGGTGAAGCGGTACATCGATGGTGGGCTCCCCGTGGATCGTGCGGAGACCGAGGAGATGCTCGACTGGTGGCTCGGCTACTACACGCGCGGCGATGCGTATGGGTTCTGGGCCGCGATCGACCGCTCGTCGGACGAGTTCCTCGGATGGTTCCATCTCAGGCCCGATGAGGGCGACGCTCCGGACGAGCCCGAGCTCGGGTACCGGTTGCGACGCTCGGCGTGGGGCCGGGGGCTCGCCACCGAGGGCTCGCGTGCGCTCATCGACACGGCGTTCGGCGAGCTCGGCGCCGTGCGCGTGCACGCCTCGACGATGACGGTCAACACCGGCTCCCGTCGTGTCATGGAGAAGGCAGGTCTGCGGTTCGTGCGCAGCTTCCACCTGGAGTGGCCGGTGCGGGTCCCTGGCGACGAGGAGGGCGACGTCGAGTACGCGCTGACGCGTGAGCAGTGGCTGTCCGACCGGGGCGAGCGGTGATGACCCGTCGGCCCGTCACCCGCCGGAGCGGGCGGACTCGAGAACGCGCGCGATGGCGAGCACCTTCGGGTCCTCCCACGGCCGACCGATCAGCTGCACCGACAGCGGGAGCCCGCCCCGGGCCTCCCCGAACGGCACCGCCACCGCGGGCGAACCGGTGAGGCTCGCCGCGACCGTGAAGGCGAAGTGATCCTCCTCGACCTCGCCCCGCACCGGCGCGACGGTCGCGGTGGTCGGAGTCAGCAACACGTCGACCCCGGCGGCGGCGCGGCGGTACCGGTAACGGAAGGTGTCCCAGTCCCACAGCTGACGATCGACCTCGGCGCCGGTGAGCGTCGATCGGCTCCAGTAGCGGCGGGTGATGTCGAGACCCTCGGCCGACCACGGCGCGGTCCAACGGACGCGCCGGAGCCCGGCACCCTCGAGCAGCGACGCAGCCACCTCCACCGCGGCTGCGACGTCACCGTCGATCGCCGGCACGCCTTCCTCGCCGCCGACCACGGCGAACGTGAGACCCTGCGCCGACAGCGGTTCGTACCAGGGCAGCTCGACCGGCGGCACCGCGTGGTCGAGCCCGTCGGCGCCGGCGATGACGGTGAGGATCAGGCCGGCGTCGACGAGCGACCTCGCGACCGGGCCGATCTGCGTGCGGCCGTCGTGCCGGTCGGACACCCGCGGGAAGTGACCCGTCGTCGGCACCAGTCCGGTCGTCGGCTTGAAGCCCACCACACCGCACCACGACGCAGGGAGGCGCAGACTCCCGCCCGAGTCGCTACCGATGCCGACGATCGACGCGCCCGCCGCGACGGCGACCGCCTCGCCCGTGCTCGATCCGCCGGGCAGACGATCGGTGTGCGTCGGGTGCAGCACCGTTCGCTCGCCGCCGTCGGGCCCCCAGGCGACGGTCTTCGCGATGACCACGGCCCCCGCCTCCCGCAGCCGGCGCACCACGGTCGCATCGGCGCTCGGTCGGCGGTCGTGCAGTCCGGTGTCGCCCGCACAGGGGAAGCCCTCGACGTCGATCCAGTCCTTCACCGTGATCGGCAGACCGTGCAGCGGCCCGATCGACTGCCGGTCGCGGAAGAACGCCGTGTCGAGCCGCTCGGCCTCGCGCTCGGCGAGGTCGTCGTCGAACCACGCCACCGCGTGCGTGGTGCGGTCGCACTCGTGCAACCGTTCGAGCTGTGCCGTCACGGCCTCGCGTACGGAGATCTCCCCGGAGCGCAGTCGCGTCACGGCCCCCCAGGCCGAGTCGAACTCCATCGCCGGACACTACCGATCGTCGGCGGGGTCGGAGACCGATGGTGCCAGTGCGTCCCGATCCGTGTCGTGGACGACCTCGATCGGTCCGCCTTCCGGGGTCGTCGCCCGCCGTCGTTGCCGGGCGTCGATGCAGTCCGTCGGCTCAGCTCGCGTCGGTGAAGAAGCGGCTCCGCGCCGTGCCGTCGGCCGCGTAGACCGGCTCGTCCCGCTCGGTGAGATACATCCGGTTCCACGACCCGGTTGGCCGGAGGCCGACGAGGAGATCGCGCATGGCCACATAGTTCGGGTGCACGAAGTGCGCAGCCAGGGATGCCTCGTCCTCCCACAGCTCGTAGACCTGGATCCGGGTGGGCACGCACGGGTCGGCGGCGAAGCAGTACGCATGGCACCCCGCCTCGTCGTCCCGAGTGGCCTGCTGGACGGGTGCTGACGTTGCGACGGCGGCGTCGCGGGTCGGCTGGTCGGCGAAGTCGAGCTGCGCGGCGATGATGATCACGGCCGCGCACCGTACCGATCATCGCGGCGGAATTCGGCCTCGGCCGGGTGCCTGGTGGTGCACACTTGCGCCCGTGACCTACGAGATGGAGCCCATCGGCGTGGTGCGCAACGAACGCGCCGACGCCCTCGACGACGACTGGGACCGGGTGAACAGCACCATCGAGCTCGACCTCGGTCTGCTCGGGGCGGACGCCACCGACGGCCTGCGCTCGTTCTCCCACGTGGAGGTCGTGTTCGTCTTCGATCGCGTCGACCCCGAGGGTGTGGTGCGTGGGAGCCGCCATCCGCGGGGCAACCCCGACTGGCCGTCGGTGGGCATCCTGGCGCAGCGAGCGAAGAACCGTCCGAACCGCATCGGGACCACGGTGTGCGAGCTGATGGCGGTGCGCCCCGGCGGGCTGGTGGAGGTGCGCGGGCTCGACGCGATCGACGGCACACCGGTGCTCGACATCAAGCCCTATCTCGCCGAGTTCGGCCCGCGCGGCGACGTGATCCAGCCTGCGTGGAGCAGTGAGCTGATGGCCGGGTACTGGACGCTCGGCCCCGATGAGCACCAGGAGGTCGACCCCGAGCGCTGGCTGGCCGAGGTGCTGCGGTCGCCGAGCGATCAGGGTCGGCTCGAGCTGATCGTGCGCCGGCCCGCCACGAACGAGCGCGAGGTGCTCACGACGGGCGAACTCGATCCGGCGGTCGGTCTGGTCGGCGACAACTGGCTGGCCCGCGGCAGCCGGTCGAGCGCCGACGGTTCGGCCGAGCCCGATGCCCAGCTGAACATCATGAACTCGCGCTGCGCCCGGCTGGTGGCCGGCGGCGACGAGCGGATGGCACTCGCGGGCGACCAGCTGTTCGTCGATCTCGACCTGTCGCCGGAGAACCTGCCGCCGGGCACCCGTCTGCAGATCGGCTCCGCTGTCATCGAGGTGACGGCGAAGCCGCACACGGGATGTTCGAAGTTCACCCGACGCTTCGGGCTGGCCGCGCACCGCTGGATCAACGGCCGCATCGGCAAGCAGCACCGGCTGCGCGGCATCTGCGCCAAGGTCGTGGTGGCCGGCCCGATCACCACCGGTGACTCGATCGTGAAGCTGCCGACGGCCGGATGACGGCTTCGAACGAGTCGGGAACTCGATCGGCCCGACCGGCGACCTGACCATCGTGCGTCGATCTGACAGGGTCGGCCCACAGGCACACACGCCCTCGACACCGTCAGCGCTTCTCACGCCGTCGGTGTCGAGGGCAGTGTTCCCGTCGTGACCCGACGGGTCGTTCTTCCGCCCGCGGTCAGCCCTGCGCGTTCGTTGCGTTCGGCCTTGGCGACGATCGTCGCGATGCGCGCCGCCCGGGTCTCCGGCTTCACGGCGCTGATGAGCCACCAGAGCATCGCCTTGCGCGGACTCGCGGGGAAGCCGTCCCACGCGCCCCTGGCGGCGGGATTGGCATCGAGTGCAGCGGCAAGGTCGTCGGGCTCGATCTGGTCCTCGACCGGATCGAGGATCGTCCACCACCCGTTCTCCTGGGCGATCCGCACACTCCGTCGGCCGGCCTCGGTCATCAGTCCGGCGGCCTCGAGCTCGTCGACCCGCCGCCGGTTCAGTCGCGTCCACGTGCTCTTGGCCTTGCGCGGCGTCATCAGCTGCAACCCGCGCTCGGTGTCCAGCGTGGTGGCGGTGGAGTCGATCCAGCCGAAGCACAGCGCCTCCAGCACGGCGTCGACGTAGGGCACCGCAGGTCGCCCGGTGGCCGGCTTCCACGAGCAGAGCCACATCCCCTTGGTGGTGGCGTGATGGTCCTCCAGCCACGAGCGCCACTGTTCACGGGTGAGCGGATGATGGATCGGGTAACCGAACTTCCAGGTGGCCGGGTGGTCCGAGGCGGTCGGATGTTCGTCGCTCATCGACCCCGAGGGTAGGTGGCCCCGGGCGACCTACGCCTCGCGGACGAGGGCATCGCGTAGCTGCCGCTTCAACACCTTGCCGGTCGCGTTGCGGGGCAGCTCGTCGGTCGAGATCCAGACGTGTGTGGGCACCTTGAAGCCAGCGAGGCGTGCCCCCACATGTGCTCGCACGTCGTCGACCGACAACGTCGAACCCTCACGCACCCGTACGACGGCGCCGACCTCCTCGCCCAGCCGATCGTGCGGCACACCGATGATCGCCGCCTCGGTCACGTCGGGGTGCTCGTACAGCGCGGCTTCCACCTCGGCTGCATAGATGTTCTCGCCGCCACGGATCACGACGTCCTTCAGCCGGTCGACGACGTACAGGTAGCCGTCGTCGTCGAGCCGGCCGGCGTCGCCGGTGCGGAACCACCCGTCGACGAAGGCCTGCGCGGTCGCGTCGGGCAGGTTGAAGTACCCGCGGATCACGGTGGGGCCCTTCAACCAGATCTCGCCGACCTCGCCGCGAGGCACCTCACGTCCGTCGTCGCTGCCGATGCGCACCTCGATGACCGGCGAGATCGGCAACCCGACGCTGTCGGGACGAGCCAGGTAGGCCGCGCCGAAGTTGGCGATCGCTGCGCCGGACGTCTCGGTGAGGCCGTAGCCGTTGCCCGGTGCGGCGCGTGAGCCGGACTGCTCGTCGATCCGACGCACCAGCTCCGGCGGCACGAGCGTCGCGCCCGAGGAGATGCCCGTCAGCGACGGCATCTGCCGACCCGCGGCTGCGGCGGCCTCGAGCAGTTGGAAGACCGTCGTCGGCACACCGGCGATCGAGGTGACCTGCTCGCGCTCGATCAGCTCGGCTGCGAGGTCGGCGTCCCACTTGTACATGAGCACGACCTTGCCGCCGCTCGCGGTGAACGGCAGGAGGAACGACTGCAGTCCACCGACGTGGAACAGCGGCAGGGTCAACAGCGTCGCCGCAGGCAGCGGCGGCGTCGCCGGCGACGACGGGGGCGGCGCTGCGGCAGCGGCCGTCACGGCCCGGTACACCCCGTTCATCAGGAAGGCGCCGAAGTTGCGATGTGTCTGCACCGCACCCTTGGGGCGGCCGGTGGTGCCCGACGTGTACATGATCGTCGCGTCGTCGTCGGGCGCGATCGTGACGGGCGGCAGTGGCGGATCCTCGCCTGCGACGGCATCGACGAACGACTCGCTGCCCGGCAACGCCCGATCGCTGCGGATCAACACCACCTGTCGCACGGCGGTCTCCGCGAGGTGCGGCTCGATGCGCTCGGCACGCTCGTCGTCGGCGAAGAGCACCACCGCGCCCGAGTCGGTGAGGCCGTACGCGAGCTCGGGCCCCGTCCACCACGCGTTCAACGGGACGGCGACGCCGCCGATCGCGACGGTCGCCCAGTACGCGACCGCCCACTCCGGATAGTTGCGGGTGGCGATCGCGATACGGTCGCCCTGGCGCACACCGAGGTCGTCGACGAGGTGCCGTGCCAGCGCACGCACCATCCGGTGCGCCTGGGCGAAGGTGATCCGCTCGTCCTCGTACACCAGGTACACGGCGTCGCCGTGGACGGCGGACGCATCCCAGATCTGCCGCAGCGACGTCGGCTGGTTCGCGAACACCTTCATCGTCACGCCGAGCACCTCGGCCTCCACGATCTCGAACGGATCGACGGTCGCGTCACTCATCGCACATCACTCCCCCTGCCGTGGTCCCCACCCCGAGGACCGCACGTCGGCCGTCTCGCGACGGCATGTGAGGCGTACCACGGCGCTCGCACGCCGTGCGAGCCGGTCGTCGCTCGCCGGCCGGCCACCGCACCAGACGATGCGATCGCGACCCGATCGGGCGTCGGTAGCGTTGGTGCGATCCGGCGCACGCACCCCCCGCTCAGCACCCGATTCACCGTCGACGACGGCCACGACGTCCCCCTCGGCCACGCGTCGCGGCCGGTCTGGCGCGGCCGGGTGCACCTGTTCGCGCTCTGGTTGTTCGTCCCGGCGATGGCGGTGCTCATCGGCGCCGCCGACGGCACGAGGGCCCGCGTCGGCTGTGCCGTCTACGCGTTCGGCCTGTGCTCGATGTTCGCGGTGTCGGTCGTGTACCACCGCTGGGTCCACGGCCTGCGGACGCGGGCGATGTGGCGTCGACTCGACCACGCGGCGATCTACGCGGCGATCGCCGGGTCGGCCACTCCGTTGGCGCTGGTGTCGATGAGCGACCGCACCGCCGTCGCGCTCGTGGTCGCGCTGTGGGCCACCGCCATTCCGGGCGTGATCCTGAAGCTCGGGCGCTGGCACCACGGCGACATCGCCGGCACCGTGCTCTACTTCGTCCTCAGCGCGGAGTGCACCCTGCTCCTCCCGGCGCTGGCGCGAGCCGAGGGCGCCGCGCCCGTCGTGCTGTGTTTCGCCGCCGGGGCGATCTACGTCACCGGTGCGATCCTGTTCGTGCTGAAGCGGCCGACGCTCCGCCCGGGGCTGTTCGGTTTCCACGAGGCGTGGCACGTCATGACGGTGCTCGCCGCGGCCACACACTTCGTGGCCGTGTGGATCACCTGCACCTGAGCGCCCGCTCGGCCGACCGCGTCAGCGGACGGCGACGAGGGGATCGCTGGCCACGCGGCTCTCGATCCCGGTCGGACCGACGGGCACGGTGCCGCGAGCGGTGACGCGGCGCATCTTGCGTTCCTTCGTGCCGTAGTCGTCGGTGGCGTAGTGCGCCGTCGCCCGGTTGTCCCACACGAGCACGTCACCCGGTTGCCACCGGTGCCGCAGTACCAGCTCGGGCTGGAACATGTGCTCGTACAGCAGCGCCAACAGGCCGTCGCTCTCGATGCGCGACAACCCGACGACGTGGGTGGTGAAGCCGGGGTTCACGAACAGGTTGCGGCGGCCGGTGACGGGGTGGACGCGCACCATCGGGTGGATCACCGGCGGCACGCGGAGCGCCTCCTCGTACAGTCGCTGGGCGTCGTCGCGACCGAGCGCGGTGTCGAACGGCTCACCCCAGTAGGCGAGTGGTGAGATGCGGTGCACGGCCTCGAGCTGGTCGACGGCGTCGCGCAGCGCCGGATGCAACCGTTCGTACGCGCTCCGGGTGTCTGCCCACTGGGTGTCGCCACCCCACTCGGGCATCGTGTCGCCCACCAGGACCGATACCGCAGGTGGGGTCGGCATGAACGTGACGTCGGTGTGCCAGCGTGCGTTGCGGCCACCGGCCGCGCCGTCGAGTTCGAGGATCTCGGGGTGGTCGGGATGGCCCGGCACCACCGGGTGCGCCGGCGTGAGCTCGCCGAAGCAACGACCGAACTCGACCTGCTCGGCATGCGTCAGGAACTGCCCGCGCCACACCAGCACGAGGTGCTCTGCGAGCAACGACGACACCCACTCGGGATCGACGCCGTCGGCGAGGCGCGCCCCGCTCAGCTCGAGGCCGAACGAGCCGGTGATCGGGGTGGCGTTCCAACTGCTGGTCACGTGACTGCTGGTCATGTCAGGTCCTGGTCGGTTCGGCGACCTGTCGGTCGGATGAACGGATCGGTCACGATCGTGTCAGGTCGGGACCGCCCCGCCAAGACGCCCCGCCAAGACGCCCGGGCACGACGCTCAGCCGTCGACGGGGTGGCCGACGCGGGCGTGATCGTGCAGCGCCGGCTCGAGCCAGGTGGGTGCCGTCCCGGCCTCGAGCCACACGGAGCCCCGACCCTCGATCATCTGGACTGCCCCGACGATGCGATCAGCGAGGACCGCGACGTCGACGTCGCCCGGCGCGGCTTCGCCACCGGTGAGGGCGATCACGTCGGCGTCGTCGTGGGGACGAGCCGCGATGACGAGTGGTTCGTGCTGCTGCCCGGTCTGGAAGGCGTACGGCGTGGGGCCGTGGCGATGCAGGAAGTCGAGCCGAGCGACGCCCTCGGCGAGCGAGGGCAGCGTGCGCGCAGGGATCCACCACATCACTGCGCCCGAAGCGACGAACCACTCCTGGCGGCGACGGAACACGTCGCGGTGGAAACCCTTGTAGGCGTAGTCGCGGAGGTGACCGGCCGTCTCCCACACCGACATGTTCACGAGCGTGAGCGGGTCGGGATAGACGCTCGTGGAGCTGTCGCGCGAGTCGATGCCGTGCCGCCACACGAACCCCGGACTCGCCTCGGCCAGGGCGTTCACCTCGTCGAGCAGCGCCACATAGGTCGCCGAGTCCGGATGGTCGAGCGGATGCCGGAGCGTGGCGGTGTTGAACTGCGCGAGGTGCACCTGCACGGGCGTGGACTCTAGGCAACGGGCCGACGACCCGACCAGCCGTCGGCCGGACCCTGATCGAGCCGGTGCGCCGTGT